>JBOFWD010000112.1:0-4077 GCA_051653445.1 Acidaminococcaceae bacterium
AACGATTAAGGCATTGGAATCATTTGATGGACATATAATACTCTTGGCTGGCGGCCGCGATAAAAAGACCGATTTGACGGAGATGATGTCTCTCATAAAAATTAAAACAGATGCTTTAATCCTCATGGGAGAAGCAAAAGAAAGATTTTCAGAAGCAGCAGCGGCTGCCGGAGTTCAAAACATTCATGTTGTAGAGACAATCGATGATGCCGTTATGCTGGCACATCGTTTGGCAAGAGCACCTCAGATAGTCTTGCTTTCGCCTGCTTGTTCTTCCTTCGATATGTTTGAAAACTTTCCTCATAGAGGCCGATATTTTAAAGAACTGGTTAGAAAATTAGTAAAGTGATCAGTAGGAGGATTTTGTGAGAATTATAGTTTCAGGCGGTGGTACCGGTGGACACATCTATCCAGCAGTTACTATTGCAAATCAAATTAAAGAACAGCAGCCAGAGGCTGAAATTATTTTTGTTGGTACCAAAGAGGGTCTCGAATCAGACATAGTTCCTCGTTATGGTTATCCTATTGAATTTATTGAAGTCTCCGGCTTTCGACGCAAACTCAGCTTTGATACTATTAAATCCTTATTTAAGCTGTTGACTGGCCTTATAGATGCTTTTAAGTTAATAAGAAAGATTAGGCCTGATTTAGTTGTGGGTACTGGTGGTTATGTTTGTGGCCCTGTTTTGTTTTTGGCAGCTTTGCAGGGAATACCGACTTGTATTCAGGAACAGAATGCTATGCCGGGTGTTACAAATAAAATTTTAGCTCATTTTGTAAAAAAAGTTTTCTTAGGATATGCGGAAGCCGCAAAATTTTTTGGGGGCAACTCTGAAAAAATATTTACAGGAAACCCTATTCGCAAAGAGATTCTTGAAGTTGCACGTGTAGCTGCAGTTGAAAAACTAAAACTTGATCCTGCTAAGAAAACTATTCTTGTTTCAGGCGGCAGCCGGGGAGCTAAAAGCATTAACGATGCGATGGTGCTGGTTGAGAAAGCATTGGCTGGCCGCAGCGATGTACAGATTGTTCATATTACAGGTGAAGCGGGATATGAACAATTCGTTGGGCAGGTTGAAAAAAAAGTATTAATGTCTGATAATATTAAAGTATTTAGCTATATGCATGATATGCCGCTGGCTTTAGCCGCTGCCGATTTAGCAGTTTTTCGTTCAGGAGCTATTGGTTTGGCCGAACTAACGGCAAAGGGAATCCCTTCTATACTTGTTCCATATCCATATGCTACAGCAAATCATCAGGAGTACAATGCCAGGGCGGTTGAAAGCGCAGGCGCGGCAGTAGTTATTCTTGACAAGATACTCTCAGGTGAAATTTTACTTAAAGAAATAGAAAAATTGCTGGCCGATGAAAGCAAGCTGCAGAAAATGCAGGATGCGGCTAAAGCTATGGGCAGGCCGGAAGCAGCAAAAGATATCGCACGCAAAGTGCTAACCTTACTTAAAAAGTAAGCGTGAGGAGGTTTAATTGTGTTAGAAGGCATAAAAAAAATACACTTCATCGGCATTGGCGGAGTGGGTATGAGTGCAATTGCCTATGTTTTGCTTAAACGTGGTTTTATAGTGTCAGGTTCTGATGCCGCAAAAAGTCATATAGTTACTAATCTTTCAAAAGAAGGCGCCATGGTTTACCTCGGTCACGCTGCCTGCCAGATTGAAGGAGTGGATGCTGTCGTTGTTTCGACGGCAATTCGCGAAGACAATCCTGAGCTTGAAGAAGCACGAAAAAGGAAAATTACTGTCTTGCATCGTTCGGATGTTCTAGCTGCTCTTATTAATAGTGGCAAGGGCGTAGCAGTAGCAGGTGCTCATGGAAAAACAACGACCAGTTCGATGCTTGCCTGCATTTGCGCAGAAAGCGGTATTGACCCAACTGCTATTATTGGAGGAGTGGTTTCCAGTCTTGGCGGCAATGCTGTGAATGGTAAAGGTGATGTTTTGGTAGCCGAGGCTGATGAAAGCGATGGTTCTTTCTTAAAATTCCATCCGCATATAGCGGTTGTAACCAATATAGAAAATGACCATTTAGATCATTATGGTAATGAAGAAAATATTTATAAAGCTTTTTGTCAATTTATTGGCAATGTAGTTGATGGCGGGAAAGCGATTCTTTGTTTTGATAATACAAAGATCAAACGCATAGCGCAAGAAACAAAAACTGCTGTGATATCTTATGCAATTGAATGTACGGATGCTGATTATCTGGCAAAAAATATTGTGTTTGAAAAAAATTGCACTTTGTATGACATTTACTATCATGGAAATAAACTAGGACAGGTTGAATTGATTGTGCCTGGACGACACAATATACTTAATTCGTTGGGAGCCTTGGCGGCAGCGTTTGAATTGGGCATACCTTTTGATAAGGCTGTTGCGTCTCTGAAGTTTTTTAGTGGTGCGAAACGTCGCTTTGAAACCAAAGGTCAAATAAATGGTGTTTGGGTTGTGGATGATTATGCTCACCATCCTACCGAAATTAAAGCTACAATTGCCGCGGCAAAACAGACAAAACCAGAACGCCTTATGTGTATTTTCCAGCCTCATCGTTATAGTAGAACTCAGCTGTTACTTGAAGAGTTTGCTGGCGCTTTTAATGAATGCGATGAACTGATACTTACTGAAATATATTCAGCCGGCGAGCAACCTATACCTGGTATTTGCAGTGAGCGCTTACGCGAAGAAATAACTAAACAAACAGCCAAAAAAGTCGTTTATATTCCTGAGCTTTGTGATATTAAAGAATATCTGATGAAAAATGTAAGAACAGGTGATTTGGTCATAACCCTCGGAGCAGGTAACATTTATACAGTAGGCGAGCAATTGGTTGCTGATTTGAAGCGGGGGAAATGTTAATGGATAAAAATATAAAAGTTGCAGTAGTGATGGGTGGGCCATCTGCCGAGAGAGAAGTATCTTTAGCAACAGGAGCGGCTGTTGTAGCAGCTTTGAAAGAAAAAGGCTATGATGTCGAAGCTATCGACATAGTGCCGGGAAAAATAACTGAACAGCTCAATCGTTGTGCTGCTAATATTGTTTTTAATGCTGTGCATGGATTATATGGTGAAGATGGCTGCCTTCAAGGTTTGCTGGAAATGATAGGCATACCTTATACAGGTTCAGGTGTTCTGGCAAGTGCTATTGCCATGGACAAAGTTGCCACCAAACGTATTTTTCAAGCTACGGAAATTCCTACACCACGTTGCTTGATTTTGTCACAGGAAGACAAGTTGAACCACAACGAGATTATATTGAACACTTTTTCTTTACCGATAGTTGTTAAACCTGCGTCACAAGGTTCAAGCCTGGGGGTAGTTATTGTCAAACAGGAACGAGAATTGGAAGACGCGCTGCAGACCGCATTTAAGTATGGCGGCGAAGTTTTAATTGAAGAGTTTATAAAAGGAAAAGAACTGACCGTTGCCGTAATGTCATATGAAGGCGAAACAAAAGCTTTCCCTGTTATAAACATAGTTCCTCATTCTGGGACTTACGATTTCAAGTCGAAATATACAAAAGGTGAAACCGAGTATATCGTACCGGCACCAATCGGTGATGCTGAAACTCAGCATGCACAGGAGGTTGCTGTTCAAGCTTACAAAGTTTTAGGCTGCAAAGGGGTAGCTCGCGCTGATCTGATGCTTGATAATGAAGGGCAAGTCTTTGTTTTAGAACTTAATACAGTACCAGGAATGACCGCGACCAGCCTTGTGCCAAAGGCAGCAGCTGCTGTCGGAGTTTCATTTCCTGACTTATGTGAAAGAATTTTATTGTCAGCGCAAAAATAATTAGCGGAGGTGATTTCTGGTGTTGTCTACTAAAGAGCGTTTGTGCCTTGAAAGGCAGAGGCGTAGGCTTCGCTTATTTAAAATCACCGTCTGTTTTCTTTGTTTTGTTGGAATTGTTGCAGGCTTTTATCAATTAGTGCATCAACCTTGGTTTTCTTTTGGCAATATCGAAATTGCCGGAACCAGAAATGTGAAGAATGAGGATGTTATAAAGACCATTAATCTCCAAGGACCGGTTAATTTATTTTTAATCGATCGCGGTCGTGTAAAAAAAG
>JBOFWD010000113.1:0-33452 GCA_051653445.1 Acidaminococcaceae bacterium
TCATCAAGGAGCTTAAAACTTTGCAGCTTGAGCAGAAATGGGACAAACAATTACTCGGAGAAGCTTACAAGGATTTAGGCTTCGTATGTTGCTGGCCGGATGGTACACCTTTTGATCCTGACTTTATTTATCATAAGTTCCAAGATGTTTTAAAAGAATACAACAAGACAGCTGAAGAAAAGCTGCCAGTATATCGCATCCACGATTTAAGACATACGCATGGTACCATCCTTTTAGAAAAAAATGTCGATGTCAAAATAGTATCAAGAGCGCTGCGTCATTCTAGGGCAAGTTTCACAAGAGACTTGTATCAGCATGTACTTGATGACATGTTGCCAGAGTCAGCAAACATAATGGATGAAGTTTTTAACAAAGAAAAATCAAACGAAAAAGCAACGGATTAGATAACGGATTAGACAAAGCAAATTAGCAAAAAAAGAGCCACCTGCGAAAACCTCGCAAGTGGCTCTATTACTTATTAAATTTGGTGGAGACAAGCGGGATCGAACCGCTGACCTCTTGAATGCCATTCAAGCGCTCTCCCAGCTGAGCTATGCCCCCATTAGACTTACAAGGTGTATTATAAAGATTTTTGTGTTTTTTGTCAATATTTATTCTTCGACAAGGGAGGTCCAGCCATTCTCCTGTTTGACCTTGCCATCCTTCATCAGTTTGCCCAAAGCTCGCTTGAAAGCTGACTTGCTAATACCAAAGACATCTTTAATAATCTCCGCAGGAGTATCGTCACCGTAAGGCATACTGCCTTTTCTTTTCTGCAATAACGATAAAATTAGGTCGGCATCTAATACTCTGGCCTTTTCCTTTTGTGGTCTTAGCGACAAGTTTATTCTGCCGTCTTCACGTACAAAAGCAATGCGTCCGGTAATTTTCTGTCCGAAATCAAGGCGTCCGCCAGGCACTTCGCTACGGTGAATAAAAGCGATATAACGCTCCATCGTAATCAGGAAAAAACCTTCCGGCAAAATGTTATAAACAGTGCCTGTTATTTCATCTCCGACTTTCACGTCAACAGCGGGTTTTGAAGCTCTCACCATTTCTTCTTCCACGCGCATGGAAACGGCTTGTCTGCCGGTCTTGTCCCGATAAAGCTTGGCCCAGACGAGTTGTCCCGGCGATACATGGCCGCGCATTTCACTGTAAGGCAGGAAAACACCGCGTTCTGCGCCTATATCGACAAAGCCACCGTCACGCGTAACACTGAGCACCTTGACGTAGCCAAGCTGCCCTTCGCGCATTTTTGGCAATTTGCGGCTTGCTGTCATACGACCGTGGGGATCGAGATAAAGGTAGACCTTAACAATGTCACCAACTTTTACCGGCATATCTTGTTGCTGCTTATGCAGCAGGATATCATCCGATGTATTGCCGGTACCAGCGTCAAGGAAAGCACCCATTTCGTTTTCGCGCACGACTTTCAGTTCGCAGACATCACCTGCTCTGTGCTCTCCTACTGTTTTTACTTCAAATTTTTTATTTTCTATCATTTTCTTCCTTCTCCATAAATGACTCCGAAGGAGCATCGGCCCACAATTGTTCCAAATTGTAGAAGTCCCGTTCTTCATTGAGGAAAACGTGAGCAACACAATCACCGTAATCCATCAGAATCCACCGGCCTTCGGCATAACCCTCCTTATGCAAAGGCAGTACGCCCTCTTCTGCCATCTTTTCTTCTATATTGTCAGCTATGGCCTTAACCAACGTGCTGTTGCCGGCACTGCAAATCATGAAATAATCGGTTACAGGTGATATGCCTTCCATATTCAAAAGTAAAATATCCTCTGCTTTTTTATCGCTTGCCAGCTTTGCTATTTTTTGCGCTAATTCGTTTCCATTTCTTATCATCGAAATATCGCCTCCATTTTCATTTTTATATCTTTTTATAAGGAATATTCAGTTCATTAAGAGTTTCCTGTGTTTTTTCCGTTGTCGTTACCCAATAGCTTACGCCATTAATGGTTTGAAAATCTCCGTAAAGCATTTGTGATTTGACTTTTTCGCCGCCAAAAACCTTGAAACTATTGGCAGCTTTGGCCATCGTCAAAACATCCATATCGGTCTCAATATGCTTTTCAACCGAGTTGATCAAGGATGGCACCTTGATTACATTCCCGACGCTGAAAATCTCCGCTGCCAAAGCTTTTAAAAATCTTTGCTGCCTTTGCACGCGGCCTATATCGCCCAGCTCATCATTACGGAACCTGACGTACTGACCGGCTTTTTCACCATCCAGCCGCTGATAGCCTTTTTCTATATGAATTTTCAGGTCCGCATAAGGATCTTCGTAATCCATATTATTTTCAACGTAATAATCAATGCCGCCTATTTTGTCAATAACGTCTTTAAATCCCTGCCAATTAAGCAAAACATAATAATGTATCGGCACTTGCAGCAGGTTGGCCACGGTCTTTTTAGCCATAGGAACACCACCATAGGCATAAGCATGATTTATTTTATCCAGGCCTTGATAGCCGGCAATTTTTACCCGCGTGTCTCTGGGCAAGGAGAGTAATGCAACATCATTCTTAACAGGGTCAAAGCTTGCGAGCAGCATTACATCTGTGCGTTTAGGAGCGTCCTTATATTCATTGTCGCCATCATCAATACCAAGTATAAGTATGTTAAGACGTTTATTCAAAGTTTCATCAAAAACCATATCATCATCAGCTGCGACAACCGGAACTTTAGGCGGGGAAAAAATAGTATACAACCATTGACCAAGGAAAAAACAGCCAGCCAATGCTCCGAAAAACAACACCAAGAATGCAATCAAACGCCCAACACGCAATTTCCTCCGCACTATACAATGCCGTTCGTTATCTTGTTCCTCCATCTTTTGTCTCCTTAAAAAGTTTGGTTCATTTTTTTGAATTTAACTGCCAGTTCATTGCGGCCAAAAATACAATTGGGATGAATCAAAAGATCATGTTCGAGCAAATATTTGATAGTTAAGGCATAGGCCTTCATCATCGTTTTCTCTAAATCAACTTTTACGAGTCTGCGCATTTCTTCTATGCCAAAAAAACCTCTTTTGGGTTCCAACAAGTCAGCAAGATAGACGATCATATCTATCTTAGACATGCCCGGCGCACCTGTCGTGTGATACTCAATTGCGCTTAGTATTTCTTTATCCGTGACGCCATACTTATGCTGTGCCAAGTAAACTCCTATTTTAGCATGCAGCAGTATAGGCTGGTTTGCTTCAACATCATCAATTGAAACATTAAACTCAGCTGCTTTGGCTAAATTATCCCTTATCGGTATTTCACGCCCACAATCATGCAAAAGAGATGCTACTTTTACTTTTTCCATATCGGCATTATGAATTTTGGCCAATTCAACAGCTGTTTCATAAACCGCGACAGAATGCTCAAAGCGCTTATGCGGCAACGCTTTTTCGAGCAATGCCTCCATTTCTTTAATTGTCAGCATAAATTGATCCCCCTCTTACTTGTCAAAAACCAAACAAGACCTTCTACGAGCAGTAGAGGCCTTTTCGATATATGTATTCTTCTACTTCTGCGGGAACGAGGCCATGGATTGAAAGCTTGTTCTGCACTCGCTGTCTGATATCAGTAGAAGAAATATCCATTTCCGGCGTATTGAGCCACTTAATTTTTGTTCTGCCTAATTCGCCAAAATACTCGATAACTTTTTGAACTTCAGGTGCAAAACCTGGCCTGGTAGCAGCCACAAATGTACATAATCCCATAATTTCACGCACCTTGGTCCAAGTATCAAGCTCTGCCACGGAGTCAGCACCTATAATAAAATATAAATCATATTCATCTCCGTAATATTCATGCAAAGAATAAACGGTATCATATGTATAAGAAACGCCTTTGCGTTTCAGTTCCATATCGGAAACACAGAAATGTGGATTGTTCTGGGTAGCCAATAAAGTCATTTGATAGCGATGCTCAGCCGGCGCGTATTCCATACCTATTTTATGAGGAGCAACATAAGCGGGGATAAAAATCATTTTTTCTAACCCTAATTGCTGATAAACGAATTCTGCCGTTTCCAGATGTCCGTTGTGTATCGGATCAAATGATCCGCCAATTATGCCTATTTTCTTGCGGTTAACGGCGATTTCCATCACCCACTCTCAATATCTTGCTACTAATTATACCAATTAAGCAGGGCTTGCACAACTGCCTGCAAAAGTATAATCAGAATGATGAGCAGAAGAAGCCCCTTCGCCCTATCCTTCAAGTCAAAAACAGTTTTAGGCTTTTTGCAGTATGCACACCACGCATGCCATATTTCCTTGAATGTTGTTTTTTGTCTGTTATTCATAGCGCAATGCATCAATAGGGTCAAGCAAAGCAGCTTTTCTTGCCGGATAAATACCGAAGAACAGTCCTATGCCGATAGAAAATATAACCGCAACAACAATAGCCACCACAGAAATAACGGTTTTCCAGCCTGAGAAATAGGATAGGGCGTAAGCTGCGCCTATTCCTAATACGGTTCCCAAAATACCGCCGACTACGCCAATCACCATGGCCTCAATCAAAAACTGCAGCAAAATATTATTGTAAGTTGCCCCCAAAGCCTTTCTTATGCCAATTTCCCTTGTTCTCTCTGTTACCGATACCAGCATGATATTCATAATGCCGATGCCGCCAACCAAAAGGCTGATAGCGGCTATATTACCTAACAGCAACGTAATCGTGTTTGCTGTATCCATCATAGTGTCCATTAACGCCGCAAGATTTCTAACGGTAAAATCATCATCGCTGCCGTCCTTAATTTTGTGTCTGATACGCAGCAGAGTTTCTATATCCGCTTGCGCTTCATTAATCACGTCTTCGTTCTGTGCCTGAACAGTAATACGGTTAAGGTAAGTAATGCCCATCATCCTCTGCTGCGCCGTTGTCAAAGGAATATAGACAACATCATCTTGGTCCTGTCCATTGGCGGACTGGCCTTTAACACCCAAAACACCTACCACTTTGAATGGTGCTTTATTGATACGAACTATTTTACCAACCGGATCACCGTCAGGAAAAAGATTGTCGACTATTGTCTGACCGATAACAGCCACACGAGCCCTGCTGTCAAGGTCTTTATCTGTGAACATGCGACCTTCTTCTATCTTGAAGCTGCGTATATCAATTATGTTTGGCGTAGTTCCTTCAACAATAGCTGTCCAGTTCTGGTTCCCAACAACAAGCTGGTAAGAAGAACTGACTGAAGGCGCCACGTATTCAATGCCGCTAACATTCTTTTCTATCGCTTTGGCATCGTCATATGTCAGTCTTACACCTGTTCCTGAAGCCAGCCGTGCGCCCGAAGATGTTCTGCCGCCAGGGCTGATAATCAGCAAATTGCTGCCCAGGCTGGAAATATTTTCCTTGATTTGAGACTTAACGCCCAGCCCCAAGGATATCATGGCAATAACGGCTGCGACACCAATAATTATGCCGAGCAAGGTAAGAAATGTCCGCATTTTGTTAGTAATCATGCCATCAATGGCCATTTTAACGCTTTCAGCAAACATCGGGGCTTACCTCCATTCGTCCTGGACAATCTTGCCATCTCTCATATGTATGATGCGTTTGGTCATTTCCGCGATATCCGGTTCATGAGTGACCATGACCACGGTTTTACCGGCAGCATTCAAGCTGCGGAATATATCCATTATTTCATAACTTGATTTAGTATCAAGATTACCAGTTGGTTCATCAGCCATAATTATTGCTGGCTGGTTAATAAGTGCACGGGCAATTGCCACACGCTGCCTTTGCCCGCCGGACATTTCCGTTGGTTTATGATGAACACGGTCACCGAGGCCAACAGAGGCCAGCATCTCCTGCGCCCTCTGCAGACGTTCCGCTTCCGGTACGCCGGCATAAACGAGCGGCAGGGCAACATTTAATAATGCCGATAAACGCGGCAGCAAGTTGAAGTTTTGAAAGACAAAACCTATTTTCTGGTTGCGTGTTCTCGCCAATTCATCATCGTCATAACCGCCAATCTCCTTGCCGTCCAAAAAATACTGTCCGGAAGTCGGACGATCGAGGCAGCCGATGATATTCATCATGGTTGATTTGCCGGAACCGGAAGGCCCCACAATAGAAGTAAATTCGCCGGCACCTATCTCAACTGTAACATGATCAAGCGCATGAACAATGGAATCACCCATCTGATAAGTTTTAACTATATCTTTCAATTCGATGACAGCCATCTTCCTATCCTCTCAGTCTAGAAGCGCGGTGGTCCGCTCATTGTATTTTTATTGGTCGTCGCATTCGTCCTGACTGAACGCACCAGCAATTTGTCACCAACCTGAAGATCGCCTGTCACTGCTGCTTTTTCGTCACTTGTCAGTCCAACTTTCACATAAACATTTCTGCTGGTTTTTGCAGCTTCGTCATAAACCTGTACATAGCGTTTTTTACCTTCAGAGCGCAGACAGGTAATAGGAACTACCAAAACATCATTGGCTTGATTCGTGATAATTTCCGTACGGGCCGTCATAGTCGGCAAAAGCTTACCATCCTTATTGTCTACATCAACATATACCGTGTAATATATTACATTACTCAATTTCACAGCGCTACGGGAAACCAGACGCACACTGCCTGAAAAAGTAACATCCGGATAAGCGTCAACAGTAAACGCGACCTTTTGCCCTACTTTTACCTGTCCAATATCAGATTCATCAACAAGTGTTTCTATCTGCATTTTATCAAGGTTAGCTACTGACATTAAGACCTGCGGAGTTGAAATACCGGAAGAAACTGTCTGACCAACAGGCGTAGGCTCACCAATTACATAGCCGTCAATCGGAGATGTGATAACAGTGTCGTTAACATTGGAAGTTGCTGTATCATAACTCGCTTGCGCGACGATGTAGTCAGCCTCTGCCGTATCGAATGCACTGCGGGCAATTGCGCCTTTGTTCAAAAGGGTCAGGTAACGGTTATATGTGGCGAGAGCATTCTGCAATTTTGCCTCGGCTTGTTTCTGAGTTGCTACCAGTGTCTTGTCATCCAACCTTAATAATTTCTGCCCTGCCTTTACATGCTGGTTTTCTTTGACGTAGACTTCAACAATTCTCCCTGTAATCTTAGAGTTAATGTCCACATTGTCAACAGCACTCAGCGACCCTGTGGCAGAAATGCTGGAAATGAGATCACCACGTTCAACTGCTGCTGTTTTCTCAACCTTTTCCGGTGTTTTATTGCTTTGATAATATTGGTACCCGCCAAAGCCAACGGCTAATAATAAAATAAGCGCTATGATTTTTATTTTGTTATTTTTGAAAAACTGCATCATCATTTTCACGCTCGCATTCTCTATTTTCAGCTATTTTCACTTTATAGTACTCATTATAAAACAGCCTGACCCTGCAGTCAAAAGCACCCCTGTGACAAGTACGTGATGTTTTCATGTCTTTGCCGCCATAATTATGTCAAAACCTGTAGATTAATAAAAGGTCCGGCCTAAAATAAGGCCAGACCCTTCCTTTTAACCTCTGATTTGCCCGGTTCCGTTAATTAAATACTTGGCACTTGTTAATTCCGGCAAGGCCATAGGGCCTCTGACATGAAGCTTTTGTGTACTGATGCCTATTTCGGCGCCAAAGCCGAATTCAAATCCATCAGTGAACCGCGTGGAGGCATTAACATAAACTGCCGCTGCATCTACGCTTTGCTGAAATTTCCTTGCGTTTTCATAACTTTTGGTTACAATGGCTTCGGAATGCTTTGTGCCATACTGAGCGATGTGTTCTATAGCCTCATCTATATCATGTACGATTTTTACCGAGAGCCGCAAATCTCCATATTCTGTTGCCCAATCTTCCTCAGCTGCAGGCTCTACGCGTGAATCAAATACTTTGGTGTGCGCGCAGCCAAAAATTTTGACACCTGCGTCAAAATAACGTTTCAACATGGATGGTAAAAAGTCTGAGGCAATCTTTTCGTGCACCAATAACGTTTCCATCGCATTGCAAACCGCAGGGCGGGAAACCTTAGCATTAAAAGCAATCTCTCTCGCCATAACAAGATCAGCATTTTCATCAACAAACGTATGGCAAACACCGACACCCGTCTGAATTACGGGCACCGAACTATTCTGCACAACCATATTGATAAGGCCTGCGCCTCCGCGAGGAATTACCACATCCACATAGCGATCCATCCTGATTAATTCCTGCACAGCCGTACGATCCACTAAATCAATGAATTGCAGCGCATCTTTAGGAATGCCCGCGTTTTCAGCCGCTTCTGTCAAGACACCGGCAATAGATTTGTTAGAGCGAATAGCCTCCGAGCCGCCTTTCAAAATAACCGCATTGCCTGACTTCAGACAAAGGGCAATCGCATCAGCGGTAACATTAGGACGCGCTTCATAAATAATGGCGATAACACCAAGAGGTACGCGGACTTTCGTTATATTAAGGCCATTGGCAAGCTGCCTGCCGGCAATAACTTCACCAATAGGATCGGCCAAGTCTGCAACCTGTCTCAATCCTTCAGCCATACCTTCTATGCGCCCTTCGGTCAGCATCAGACGGTCAAGCATTGATTCGCTCATGCCATTCTGCCGAGCACTTTCCATATCGGCTTTATTCTCTTCTAAAATGTAATTCTTGCAGAGACAAAGAGCTTCTGCCATTGCTTTAAGAGCATCATTTTTTACTTTAGTAGAGACATTAGCCAAGGCTCGTGCGGCTTTATTGGCAGCTATCGCCTTTTCCTCTATCTGTGATTTTACGTCCATCATCTTACCTCCTACAGAATTACCAAATCATCACGGTGAATAACTTCATCAAAATGCTTATGTCCAAGTAAATTTTCAATTTCCGAAGTTTTTGCGCCCTTTATCGCATCCAGCTCCTCGGAAGAATAATTGGTGAGGCCTCTAGCCAATTCATGGCCATTTTTATTTATAATGCTAATGGTATTACCAGCTTCAAATTCGCCCTCAACCGCCGTTATGCCTGCCGGCAGAATGCTGCAGCCGCCCGCTTTGCGAACTGCCTTCGCACAGCCCTCATCAACCACAATTTTACCGGCGATTCTCGCTCCAAAAGCCAGCCAGCGTTTTCTAAACTGCAGGCGGTTTTCTCTGGAAACAAACAGCGTCCCAATTTCTTCCCCATCAAGAATGCGGCGGATGGCGTCTTTATCTTCTCCCGAAGCAATCACCATATGAATGCCGGAGCTTGTTGCCATCTTTGCTGCCTGTATTTTTGTAAACATGCCACCGGTGCCAACCTTTGAGCCTGCATCACCGGCACTTGCTTCTATCTCCGGTGTAATGTCCGTCACCTCATGCACCAGTCTGGCATTTGGATCTTTTTGCGGGTTTGCTGTATAGAGACCATTAACGTCAGAAAGTATGACCAGGAGATCCGCATCAACAATCCCTGCTACCAAAGCCGAAAGATTGTCATTGTCGCCAATTTTCAGTTCATCAATGGCAACTACGTCATTTTCATTAACAATTGGTATTACTTTATGCTCAAGAAGCGCCAAAAAGGTATTGCGAGAATTAGTGTAACGATGCCTGTCAACAGAATCTATTCTGGTAAGCAAAACTTGTGCAACAATTTGTCCGTACTCAGCAAAGATTTTTTCATAGGTATGCATCAGCACACCTTGGCCTACCGCTGCGGCAGCCTGTTTGCCGGGAATTGTTTTTGGTTTTTCCGCTAGACCAAGCTGATCGACGCCGACCGCAACCGCACCTGACGAAACAAGAATTATTTCCTTGCCTTGGTTAGCCAAATCGGCGATTTCGCGAGCTAAACGATCTATTCTGGAGAAATTTCTTTTGCCATTGCCATAAGTAATAGTACTGCTGCCAACTTTTATTACGATTCTTTTTGCGTCTTTTAGCGCTGCCCGATCAAAACTCAAACTACTCATCCCTTTACTGTTCTTTAAACTCAAATACCATATCGCGAATGCGAACTGTCTGGCCTTCCTGCACGCCTTTTTCCTTCAAGGCTTCTTCTATGCCCAGTCGACGCCAAATGAGCTGGAAGCGATAAAGCGCTTCATCATTATCAAAATTCGTCATTGCTACAAGGCGTTCTATATTTTTCCCTTTTATTTCAAAATCGGTATCATTGCCTGGAATAATTTCATAACTGTCAGGATCTTCTTCCCTCAGTTTTTCGTTTTCTTCTTCAGGTTCCGGCACATAATTCTGCAGCATTTCATAAGCTTTGTACATCAGCCCATCCAGACCTTCGCCTGTCGCCGCAGAAACCTTGATGATTTCGCAACCTTTTCCCTTCACATATTCTGCGACACGCTCAAAATTTTCAATAGCTTCCGGCAAGTCCATTTTATTAGCAACTACAAGTTGTTTCCTGCGCGCAAGTTTTTCACTGTAACATGCCAGTTCTTCATTAATCTTGTCAAAATCTTCAATTGGGTCACGACCATCGAGACCTGAAACATCCAATACATGCAGCAATACTTTAGTACGCTCGATATGTCTGAGAAAATCATGTCCAAGGCCGACGCCTTTATGTGCTCCCTCAATCAGGCCTGGAATATCTGCTAAAACAAAACTGCGCTCAGTGTCAATACGTACCACACCTAAAACAGGCGTAAGCGTTGTAAAAGGATAAGCGGCTATTTCCGGTTTGGCTGCCGAAACACGTGAAATAATGCTGGATTTACCTACACTAGGATAGCCAACTAAGCCCACATCAGCCAATAATTTCAGTTCCAGTTTCAGCCAACAGGAAGTTCCCGGTTCGCCTTTTTCTGCAAATGTCGGTGCACGGTTAGTACTTGTTACATAACAAGCATTACCTTTACCGCCACGTCCCCCTTTAGCAGCTCTAAATTGCTGACCGTCTTCAGTAAGGTCAGCGAGCACGACGCCGGTTGCGTCATCTTTGACCAACGTACCCATGGGAACGCGTACGATTACATCGTCCGCTGCAGCACCTGTACAGTTACTGGCACCGCCGCCGTTGCCTCTCTTCGCCACAAATTTTCGCTTATAGCGAAAGTCCACAAGGGTGTTGAGGTTTTTATCCGCAACCAGGATAACGCTGCCGCCACGACCACCATTACCGCCGTTCGGCCCGCCTCTTTCTACAAATTTCTCTCTGCGAAAGCTGCTTGATCCATCTCCGCCGGCTCCCGCCTCAGCATATATTCTCGCTCTGTCTATAAACATAATTTTTTCTCCTGTTTCCTTTTATTGCATTCTAATATCATTATATATTCATTATAATACACAACAGCCTATAAGTGAACTAGCATTTACAGGCACTCTTACTATTCTCCACTCAAGATACTTCCTGCAGACAAAAAAATACCCGTGACTAAATGTCACGGGTATTCGTGAATGCAAATTACATAGCCTCTACAGCAGCAGGATATACGCTGATTTGTCTTTGGTCGCGACCTTTACGTTCAAAAGCCACATGACCTTCAACCAATGCATAAATAGTATGATCTTTGCCGATACCTACGTTATTGCCTACATGGAATCTGGTTCCACGTTGACGGACAATAATGCTGCCTGCGGTTACAAGCTGACCGTCATGAGCTTTGGTTCCCAATCTTTGAGCGTTGGAATCACGACCATTGTGGGAGCTACCAGTACCTTTTTTATGTGCAAATAATTGTAATTGAATCTTAATCACGGAATTCACCTCCTGTGTTCCTTAATCCGAACACGCCGCGGATATTGTTCTGCAATATCTTTCAGAGCCATTTCCATGGTTGCCAGAATTGCCTGTGTCAAATCATCCGGCGTTTGTTTTAATTTTACTTTTAAATCACCGTCGCTGCACTCATAAGACAGCTCCCGTTTTAAATGTTCTTCAAGACCATTAACAGCTGCTAATGTCAAAGCGGACACAGCTGCACAGACAATGTCTTTGCCTTCTTCCGCGTAATCGGCATGGCCGTTGACTTCATAAGCTACCATCAGGTTTTTCTCATTTTTAAATAAATCGATTTTAATCATAATGATTATTCTTCGATTTTAGAAATTTCAACTTTAGTATATGGTTGACGATGACCTTGGCGTTTACGATAGTTGGATTTTGCTTTGTATTTGAAAACCAAAATCTTTTCACCTTTGCCGTGTTCCACAACTTTAGCTGTTACTTTAGCGCCTTCAACAACCGGCTTGCCGATTTTAACATCGCCATCAGAAACAACAGTCAAAACTTGGTCAAAAACTACTTCTTCGCCTTCAGCAACGGTCAATTTCTCGATTGAAAGAACATCGCCTTCGCTAACGCGGTATTGTTTACCACCAGTTTGGATAATTGCGTACATGAGTTACACCTCCCTCTTTTAATACTCGCCAAATACGGTACTCCTGCATCAGAGGAGTTTTCGGAACCTCTTCGTGCGGTCGGAGACAGACCTGTACAGTCTATACTAAGCTAATTTACCACAGCAGCAATTATTTGTCAAGAGCTGTATTATCCAAAATCGCAAAAGCTTCCACGTGCAGCCGCTCTTCAGCTTCTACCAAAATGCTGCAGGAAAATTCGCGTTCCATCTGTTTGACATCATGTTTGATCAGCCATTCCGCAACTAATGGATGCACCTGTATAAGAACATTCCTGGCGGCCATGCGTTTACTCATCAGCTGCCTCAAACGCCTCCTGATTTCTACGCTGATGGTTTCCGGAGATTGTACTCGGCCGCTTCCCTGACATGTGGGGCAGGTATTATAAAGTACCGTTGATAAATTTTGTCTGGCTTTTTTCCTGGTAATCTCAACAAGATTCAATAGCGTAATATCCTGGACCTTTGGTTTCATCTTATCATCTGCTAACGCCTCGTTCAAAAGCGCAAGAATTTCCTTTTGATTTTCCGCCGAATGCATGTCGATAAAGTCTACGACCACGATACCACCAATATCACGCAAGCGCAGCTGTCTTGCTATTTCAAGCGCAGC
Source organism: Acidaminococcaceae bacterium (assembly GCA_051653445.1). Lineage (GTDB taxonomy): Bacteria > Bacillota > Negativicutes > Acidaminococcales > Acidaminococcaceae > RZYP01. The sequence continues at coordinate 12,925 of JBOFWD010000113.1, forward strand.
CTGGCGATTGATCTGCATGACAGTATCTTCGAGCGTTCTATTGCCGCTGAATTTGCCGCTATTTACATCGATAACCGTCATTGCTTCGGTATAATCAATGACCAGATAACCGCCGCAGTCCAACCATACTTTGCGGTCGGAAATGCCTGCAATCTGATCACTTAATTGGTAATAAGCGAAAACATCGTCCTTGCTTTCGTGCAGTACCAATTTTGTCGGCAGCGTATTGCCCATATCTCTTAACAGCTCACAGACACGCTTATAAATAACAGGGTTATCCAAAATAATCTTATCAACCTGCTCGGTCAGATAATCGCGTACTATCCTGATGGACAAATCAAGTTCGCGATACAAAAGTATCGGTGCTTCTCCATTCAGCGCCCTTGCACGTATAACCTGCCAGGTTGCCAGGAGCTGCCTGATATCCGTGAGCAGCAATTCATCAGGGACGCCTTCGGCTAAAGTACGAACAACGAAACCCAATCCTTCTGGCTTGTGCGCAGCTACCAGCGACTTAAGTCTCTGCTTTTCTTCCTTGTTGCTTATTTTGTGAGAAATGCCGATATAATCTGAAGTCGGGAGAAGAACAACGTACCTGCCAGGTAAAGTAATTTCGCGCACTGCCGTTGGTCCTTTAGTACCCCTGGCATCCTTGGTTACCTGTACCAATAACGATTGTCCTTCCGTGACACCTGAGTTTTCACCCAAAAAAAGAAAAGCATTTTGTTCGCGCCCGATATCAATAAAAGCTGCTTGAATACCGCGTACTATATTTTTTACTTTTCCTTTGAAAACATTGCCAACCATATGCTGTTCACTGTTGCGTTCAACAACATATTCCATCAGCTTACCGTCTTCTGTCAGCGCCATGCGCGTTTCTTCCGGTGTAGAGCTTATAATGATTGTTTTCGGCATGGCTTCCCCCCCGCTTTCCAGTAAATTTTCTAAGCAATATATTCTGGTTTCAATAGTGCTTTCTTTTTCCCTTCGGTGTCAACAGCATATAAATCAGTTCTCAGTATGTCAGCCTTTGCTGCCACCAGCGGCAGATTGAAAGAATCCTGCAATACCAAAAGCAATTCTGTCGCCTTCATGCTGCCAGTCGGTGTAATCCTGCAGGAAAACGTCAGCTTTAAGTCATCTCCGGAACGTTCAGCTTCTATATGTTCAATGAAATTTTTTACTTCGATTTCTTTCGTCTTGCCTCTGCCTTTAGGAATAGGCTTCTGAAACAAAACGCTCCCGGCTTCATTAAAATTCGCTATGGCAGCCTGCCAGTCACAGTCTTCGAACGGAACGATTACTCTGTAATCGGCACCACCAGCCTGCGCCATCAGTTTATCTGTTTTAGTATCTGCTATATCAGCGGCCAAAATACGAATCCCTGTTGGCAGGTTAACCGCCAGTTTTTTCATTGTGGCGGCCAAATCAATTTCTTCTGCCAGCTCAATTTCTACAAACTCTGCTTCGCTGGTAACGCCAACGCCCAAAGCTGAGGCCAGCGAAAACTTCATATGCGGGTTAAAACCTTCTGAATATGCAACCGCCAGTTTCGCCCTGCGGATCGCACGTTCAATCGTACGCACATACTCCAGGTGAGAGATAAAACGAATGCCAGCATCCTTTGTTATCTTAATTCTTAACTTCATCATGACCCTGTTCTTTCCAATCTATGATTTTGACATTGAGATTCGAGCAGACACCGCAGCCAGAGCATTTACCATGGCGACAGTCCTCCGTCAATTCCTCACGCAAAGATTTTTGATATTCGTTCCACAAAAATGCCTTGCTCACAGCAGGCTGAATATGTTCCCAAGGAAAAGTTTCATCTTTTTCTCTGTCCCTGTTAGCATAAAAAGTTTTGTCAAGGCCGCAGTCACTGATTGCCTCCAGCCACCTGCTGTAGGAAAAGTGTTCCGACCAGCCGTCAAATTTGGCCCCTCTCTGCCAAGCCAGATAAAGCACCTTGCCAAGACGGCGGTCACCGCGAGCAAAAACGCCTTCTATGACACTGGTTACGGAATCATGATATTGATAGGTAATATTTTTAACTTTGAGAGCATCTTTCAGCAACATCTGTTTGCGTCTGATTTCTTCAATAGTATCTTGTCCTTGCCATTGAAAAGGCGTATAAGGCTTCGGCACAAAGGAAGATACGCTTACGGTCACCTTTGCTCCCCTGTGACCTGTAATCTGTAAATATTTATACTGGACAGCCTTGGCAAGTTCGGCAATAGCCAAAATATCTTCATCGGTTTCGCCGGGCAACCCAATCATGAAATAGAGTTTGACAGTCGACCAACCTGACTCGAAGGCAGCACCGACGGCATTCATCAAATCTTCTTCCGTGACGCCTTTATTGATAACATTGCGCATTCTTTGGCTGCCGGCCTCCGGAGCAAAAGTCAGGCCACTTTTGCGTACAGCCTGAACCTCTTTGGCCAAATCGACTGAAAAGCTGTCAACACGCAAGGAAGGCAGGGAAATACTTACTTTTTCTTCTTTGAGTTCTGTAATCAGGTCATGAATAAGCGGTGCCAGGCAGGAATAGTCGGCTGTGCTTAGGGATACCAAAGAAATCTCATTGTACCCCGTATTATTTACAAGTTCACGCGCCAACTGTTTCAGCAGTTCCGGTTTTCTTTCCCTGACAGGACGGTAAACCATGCCGGCATGGCAGAAACGGCAGCCGCGGCTGCAGCCCCTGAATACCTCGAGCATAATACGATCGTGCACGATTTCGCCAAAAGGCACAATCGGTGCGGTCGGATAAGAAATGGTGTTCATGTCTTTGACAACACGTTTTTTGACAGCTGCCGGTGCCAGAGGATTATTGGCTGCAACCTTTGCTATTTTACCGTCAGAAAGATATTCAATATTATAGAAAGATGGTACATAAATACCTTCAATAAGCACAACACGGTTCAAGAATTCGCTGCGACCACCGGGGTTGCCTTCGCTTTGCCATTGTTTGTAGACCTCCATCAGCTCAACCATGATTTCTTCACCTTCGCCGATGATAAAGAAATCTACGAAGTCTGCCAAAGGCTCTGGATTATAAACGCAAGGGCCGCCGGCAATGACAAAGGGATCATTATTGCTTCGCTCGTTGCTGAACAAAGGTATTTGTCCCAGGTCAAGCATATTGAGAATGTTTGTATAAGACAATTCATATTGCAGCGTAAAACCGACGAAATCAAAATCTCTGAGAGTTTTTCCTGTTTCCTGTGAAGTCAGCGGCAAAGCATTTGCACGCATCTTAGCTTCCATATCAACCCAGGGAGCATAAACACGTTCAGCCGCAACACCTTCTTCTTTATTAAGAATATGATAAAGAATCTTAAAGCCTAAGTAACTCATACCAACTTCATAAACATCCGGAAATGCCAAAGCAATGGAAACTCTTGTATCCTCTGCTGATTTGATGATGCTGCCGAATTCTCCGCCGGTATAACGGGCAGGTTTCTGCACCTGACTCAGTATATCTATAGGAAATTGTGTACTCATATATTTCTCCTTACTTGAAAGTCAGCTTTTGCTGACGCATATTTATATTAAGCAATAAGCCAACCAAAACCATATTCGTGGTCAGTGAGCTTACACCATAACTCATGAAGGGCAAAGGTACGCCTGTAACCGGCATAATACCTGCGGTCATACCTACATTAACGAGCACATGAAAAACAAACATGGATACTATGCCTGTCGCCAAGAGAGTGCCAAAATCATCTGTAGCATTCATCGCTATATTGAGGCCACGATAGATAATAAGCAAATAAAGAAGCAGAATTATCGTTGTTCCAATAAAACCAAATTCTTCTCCGGCAACAGCAAAAATGAAGTCGGTATGATTTTCCGGTAAAAAATCCAGCTGACTCTGCGTACCGGAAAACAAGCCTTTACCTGTCAACATACCGGAACCAATCGCAATTATTGATTGGATGACGTGATAACCAGCGCCTTGTGGCTCTAATCCCGGATCAAGAAATACTTTCAATCTCATTCTTTGATAATCGTGAAGCACCATCCATAACAGCGGTGCGGAAACAACGCCTATGCCAAGCAAGCGCACAAAAAACTTCTTTTTAAAGCCGCATATTATCATTATGCCTGTCAAAATTGCTGCAAAAACGAGCGCGGTACCGAGATCGGGCTGCTTCATTACCAAGAGAAAGGGAATAAGCACATATCCGAAAACCGGAACCCAGCTCCAGAAAGAATCAAGATTGTCGAGCCGCTTGTTAATAAAAGCAGAAAGCGCAACTATCATAATGATCTTGGAAAATTCACTTGGCTGGATACTCACGGGGCCTATTTGTATCCACCTTTGAGCACCTAAAGCCGCATGTCCAAAGAACATAACCGCCAGCAGCATTACTAAATTGAAAATATAAAGCTTTTCAGACATATCTTCCAATAAGCGATAATCAAAACGCAAAGAAAAAAATATGAATATCAAATTAAACAATGCAAATAAGCTTTGCCTCTGTACGTACCAATAGCGATCTTCCGATACAAGATTAATGTGTGTAGCGCTGCCAATCAAGGTAATTCCTATGGCTGTAATCGCCAGAACAGCGAACAGCAGGACATAGTCCAATCTTTTCAGTATTCTTCCTAATCCCATTTCAAACCTTCCTACTGCTTTTTCTCAGTATTAACCGTCAATTGCTGTTTAGGCGGAAATACATACTCGAATATTTTCTGTACGATAGGGGCTGCAGATACAGAGCCAAATCCCCCCTGATCTATAACAGCAACAACTACCAAATTAGGATCGTCAGCCGGTGCATAACCAACAAATAAACCGTGGTCTTTGCCATGCGGATTTTCTGCCGTACCGGTCTTACCGGCAACCGCTACAGACAAATTAGCCATCTGAGCTGCTGTGCCGCCTTCTTGCGCAACCGCTTTCAATGCACTTTGAAGAAGTTCCAACGTTTCCTTGGAAACTGGTAAATGACCAATTTTTTCAGGTTTTATTTCTTTAAAAACACTGCCATCGTCATTGACAATTTTCTCCACAAGATGCGGTTTATAAATGTCGCCATTATTTGCAACCGCGCTTAGCATAACCGCCAGCTGTAATGGAGTGGCAAGATTGAAACCCTGTCCTATGGCTGCATTAAAAGTATCGCCAAGATACCAATCTTCATCAAAAACTTTCATTTTGTACTCTGGGCTTGCAATAATACCCTCGGTTTCCCCAAACAAATCAATACCCGTAGTCTTACCAAAACCGAATAACGCGGCATATTTTTTCAGTACGTCAATGCCTATGCGATTACCCATTTCATAGAAGTATACATTATCTGATGCCGCCAGCGCCTTATGGAAATTAAGCCAGCCTAATGCTTCGCCTTCAGCATTACCCATAGGAATAAGCCAATGTTTTCCTGAGTCAAAAATCATTTCCCCTGGTGTCACTTTGCCTGTCTCAAGAGCAGCAGAACCCGTAACAATTTTAAAAGTCGAGCCTGGTGGATACTCGCCGGAAATTACTTTGTTAGACATGGGGTCAAAAGGATTATCATTAATTGTCTGCCAATCCTTGGAAGATATGCCATTGACAAATAGATTAGGGTTAAAACCAGGTCTGCTGACCAAAGCTTTGATTGCGCCATTGCGCGGGTCAATTGCTACAATAGCTGCTGCATTGGCATTAGGAGCAAAACCACTGGAGCGTAAATATTTCAAGTGCTCATCAACTATTTTTTCTGCCTGGCGCTGCAGTTTCGCATCCACAGTAAGAACAAGCCCTTGGCCCGGTTTTGGTGGCAGCTTATCTAATGTTTGTACAATTCTCCCTGCTACGTCAACCTCTTCGCGGTAACTACCATCAGTGCCACGCAAAAAATTATCATAAAAACGCTCAAGTCCTGCTTTACCGACAATACTGCCGATCTTTAATTCAGTATTTGGATTCTTGCTTATTTCATATTCGCTGACTTCGCCTACATAGCCCAAAACATGCACTGCCAACTCATTATTTACATATTTCCTTATTGATTGCAACTCCAGCAATATGCCTGGTAATTCTTCAGATTGTTCTTCTATCTTGGTCACCATTGCCGGGGAAAGATTGGTCTTTATACGAATTGGCTCGTAACTGTCTTCATTCTGCTTGATCTTTTCCAGAATCTGTTCAGGCGGCACTTCAATAATGGCCGCCAATTTATTAATTACGGCAATATCAGGTTTTTTATTAGTGCGCAGTAAAGATACTACGAAGCCAGGTTCATTCTTCACTAATTCCTCACCGTTGCAGTCATAAATTATTCCGCGCGGTGCTAATATTTTTACGGCCCGAACACGATTGCCTTCTGAAAGACGATAGTAGTAGTCACCTTTATACAATTGGAGATAGGCCATCCTGCCAATTAACACCGCGAAAATCAGCATTGACGCGATCATCAGTAGTTCCAAGCGATATGCATATTTTTTGTTGAGCAACGCGGTGTCCCCTCTCCTCAAAATTTTCTTAATAACTGTTACGCTTGTCCAACCAGCGGCCTATTTTTTGCAAAACAAACCACATAGGAAGAGAAACAAGCACATTTAAAAGCATATAACAAATCGTTTCCCAAACATAATCTAAAAACCAACCTGCTGCTGAGCCTGCAATGACCATCATCAATACAAAATGCGTTACCTTAACAAATAAACTGGCTGCAGCCACAAATACACAATAACCCTGTGCATTATCTTTAAATACACGTTCTTTCGTTTCACCAATAAAAAATCCTACTAATGCCCTTGTTACAATATGAAAGCCAAAAGTTGTAGGTGCCAGGACATCCTGCACAAGGCCCACTGCCGCTCCAAAAATTGTACCTTTATTGCTGCCGCTGAACATCGCATGAAAAACAACAAAAAGCAAAAGAAAATCCGGAGTGAAATTATTTCCCGGGAAAAGAACAAACCATGACGTCTGTAACGACAATAACAGCAGAAGAAAAACCGGCCAAATCAAAAAACTCATTTCACCGGCCCCCCACTCTGCTGCTTATTGCTATCTTTATCACTTTTTATCAAATCAGAAGGATTCTGGTAATCGGTAACTACCATCACTTCCTCCAAACGACCAAAATCTACAGTTGGCACAATTTTAGCCTGCTTCAGCAAACCGCCTACATTTAGCGAAACATCAGACACCGTGCCAATTATTAAACCGCTGGGATGATTGCCTCCAAAACCGGAAGTTACAACGATGTCGCCTTCAATGATATCAGCATCACGTGCCATGTTGCTCATTTGCAAAACAGTATCTCCGCCTGCAAGACCATTGACAATACCTACAACGCGCGAATTAGCACGCAGAACAATACCACCGGCCTTACACCTTGGGCTGGTAATCAATAGCACTCTGGCCGCATCTGGATAGGTTTCGTCTATAATACCAACAAGTCCAGAAGCAGTCACAACAGCCATATTTTCTCTCAGTCCAGCATTGCTGCCAAGATCAATAAGCACTGTGTCCTTCGTGTCTCCGATATTCTTACCTATAACTTTTGCTGTTTGCAGCTTTAAATTTTTCGCTTCTTTTTTATATTGCAAAAGATTTGATAAGCGTTGATTTTCAGCCCATATTTCTGCCATCTGTATGTTAGCATAGCGCAAAGCGTCAACTTCGGCTTTTAATTTCTTATTTTCTTCCTGCATAGTCGTTAAGGCAGCAAAAAAATTCCTGACGGAATTCGCATTGTTTGAGACTGCGACCAGTTTTTCATTCACCGGTCCGGCAATAGCAACAATTACCCTGTCAAGCCAAGGTAACCGGGCTCTGCCTTGAACAGCCAGAGCCATTAATAAAAATGCGATTGTCACCGCAATAACGGCTAACACACTTTTCTTACTCACAAGCGTGTTCTCCTTATTCTCTTATTTTTTATATGCGGTTAGAAGCCGCCATAAAACCTTTTTTGTAGACATCAACTTGTTCAACAGCAATGCCTGTCCCCAGAGCAACGCAGGAAAGGGCTGAGTCAGAAACATAAACAGGCATTCCCGTTTCCTTACTCAACAAACGGTCAAGATTGCGCAGTAATGAAGCGCCGCCAGTCATCACAATGCCACGATCCATGATATCAGCGGACAATTCAGGCGGTGTTCTTTCCAAAGAACCGCGGACCGCATCAATAATACCGGCAACAGGCTCGCTTAAAGCTTCCTGAATCTGATTGGCATCAATAGTCAGTGTTTTTGGCAATCCAGTGACAAGATCGCGTCCGCGTATTTCCATTGTATCAGGGCTTTCTATCTTCATTGCGGTGCCAATGGTAATTTTTATTTCCTCTGCAGTACGTTCACCAATCAAAAGATTATATCTCTTCTTAATATATTGCACAATGGCTTCATCCATTTTGTCGCCGCCAATACGTACAGATCTGCTGACAACGATACCTCCGAGAGAAATAACAGCGACTTCCGAAGTGCCGCCACCAATATCAACAACCATATTGCCGGTTGCTTCCTGTACAGGCAAGCCGGCACCAATAGCTGCAGCCATTGGTTCTTCTATCAGATATGCTTCTCTTGCTCCAGCCTGAATGGTAGCATCAAGCACTGCTCTTCTTTCAACAGCAGTTACGCCTGAAGGTACGCCGACTACAACGCGTGGGCGCACAAATGTTTTGTTGCCAATAGCTTTTTTAATAAAAAATTTCAACATAGCCTGCGTTATGTCAAAATCGGCAATAACACCGTCTTTAAGAGGGCGAATAGCGACAATATTTCCAGGAGTCCTGCCGATCATTCTTTTAGCTTCTGCTCCAATTGCTAAAACCTCGTTAGTGTCTTTTTGCACGGCCACAACGGAAGGTTCCCTTATTACAATCCCTTTTCCTTTAACATGAACAAGAGTATTTGCCGTACCAAGGTCAATCCCCATGTCCTGTGATAATGAACTTAAAAACTCAAACATAAATAATTTCCTCCTTATAATGGCCCTACAAATAGCTGTGTTCTTTAAAACTAAAGTATGTTGCATCACCAATGATAATATGGTCCAAAACCGGTATTCCCATATACTTGCCAGCTTCCACCAAGGTGTTTGTTAGATTTTTGTCTTCCTTGCTCGGCGTAGGGTCGCCTGAAGGATGGTTATGAGCTGTTAGTATAGCAGCAGCATGATGAAGGACTGCCGGTGTGAAAACCTCTCTTGGATGAACAACGGAAGAATTTAAAGACCCTTCCGATATTTGTTCGATATCTAATACTTTATTTTTTGAATTCAAAAGTACTACTAAAAAATGTTCCTTTGGTTCATACCTAAGCCGAGGCATTAATAACGCTACGCCATCCTCCGGTGAAGTTATGCTGTCACGTACAAGAGGAGCTGCTGCAGCTATGCGTCTGCCAAGTTCCAACGCCGCGATAATTGTAGCTGCCTTAGCTATACCCAAGCCCTTTGTTTTTGCCAGTTCTTTTACATCGTGAACAGCTGCAATATTTTTTAAAATCCCATTTTCTGCAGTTAAATCATGCGCTATATCAAGAGCAGATTTTTCTCTTGTGCCAGATCCAATAAGAATGGCCAATAGTTCAGACTCAGTCATGACAGCTGCGCCGTTATTAACTAATTTTTCTCTTGGTCTGTCTTCTATCGGTAATTCTTTCATATGATATGTAGTCAAAATAAATTCACTTCCAGAGATTTCAGCATCTGATATAATCTCGTCAAAGGCAAACCAACTACGTTATTATAACAACCATCAATAGTATCTACCAAAAGCGCCCCGCACGCCTGTATGCCATAGCCCCCAGCCTTGTCTAAAGGTTCACCGGTTTCTACATAGGACTCTATCTCCGTTTCTGTCAATTGGCGGAAACTTACCACGGTAGTAACTACATCGACTAATTCTTTTGCATTATGAAACACAGCAACACCAGTCATTACTTTGTGCTTTCTACCCGATAAAAGCCGTAGCATATTTCTGGCATCTGCTGAATCTTTAGGTTTTCCTAATATTTGTCCATCCAATACTACAACTGTATCAGCCGCAATTACTACAGCGCTCTTTTGCAAAGACTGCAGAACTTCGCGTCCTTTACCAAGTGCATTCGCGCGCACCACTTCAGGCGCCGAAATGCTCACACCTGTAATTTCGACAAAATTACTCGGGCAAACCTCGGCTTTAATGCCTACTTGCGCTAAAAGTGCCAATCTGCGAGGGGACGCAGAGGCCAAAACGAACTTCATATACTTATCATCTCCACAATATATTGAACCCTAAACACGATCCAATATGAAAAAAGCCATTATCATGCCCAATATACTGACAAGGTTAGGTCTAAAATCAAAGCCGGCAGAAATTTTCATAACATAGAAATCGAGTGTTGCCGGCGGGACAGAAAAAACTTCATAGCGTTGAATAAGAAACTTCGTGCTTTCACCCAAAACCTGATTTGTCTGCAAAGCTTCGCCAATCATTCCTCCAACAATAGCCCCTGTCACCATAAACAAAAATACCGAGGCTGCGCCCCTTTTGCGTCGCAACAACCTGATCCCTCCAATACACGTCCCTGCTTATCATAGGGCTTATCTGCAGTACCCTTTTTATGCTGTGCAGCGAAAGCTTCCTAAGCAAGCCAAAAATCTTTGCTATTTCTCCAAAAACAGGCACTGCCTAATAAGCCAATATATATTATACCAAATTTATTTAAGTATTAATACCGCTACATTTGATAATTGTATGACAAAACTGTAAAATGCCTCTCTTCTTTTGCAAAATAAAAAGACCGAGAGCATTTGCTTGTTCTCCCGGTCTCTGAAACAATATTTATGCAGTTTAACAATTTATTTGTAGAAAGTAACAGCAAACCACTCATTAGGAATTTCATTAACTTCGTGCCAGCCAGCCTCTTTCATCTTCTTCATAAATTTATCAAAAACTGCCTTATGTTTTCTTACATTTTCTTTCGGTCCCTGATACTCAAAACCTGACAACTCCATTTTATCAGACTCCATAACAATTTCGCCATTTTCACGGCAAGCTTGAAATCTGTAATAAAATTTTCCAAACAAAGACCACTTATATTCAACCTCTACACAGATAACCTTACAGGCGTCAACCATGACACGCTCATTAGCTAAAGCCGCACCGCAATTAGAACAAAAATTGGAATTATCCGGTAGCTCTGCCGCACAAAAAGCGCACTTCAAAATTACCACTCCTTTACTTACTTTCCTTCTGCTTCTTTTCTAATTATTGCGATTGCAACTTCCTCTTCTTTAACACGCACTCGGTTAGGCATGCGTTCTGACAGCTCATCAAGCATTTCTTCATTCGTTTTGAAAAAAAAGCGTCTGTTTTCTATCTTACCCTTCTTATTATGAGTACGATATGCTAAAACCCATACAACACGTCCATCAAGAGCAGAATTAAGAGTAAGGGAACGGCGAAAATTAATCGGATGCGCTAACGATGACTTGTATTTGTAAATTCCCGCAATTTCTCTGTAGGGAACATCATAGACTTTTTTACCAAATAAACTTTTTTTTGTAATTCGAAAACCCCTTTTGTCCACTTCTGTTATATATGTAGGATGGGAACGCTGAAAGATTACAAACAAAAACATAACATCCAAAAATATAACAACGGGTTCAAAAGCATTCAATTTGACGTATCTTAGTATATTGATAATTAAAAAAACTAAAAAAAGCAATGCAACTAAAAGCATTACAATTTTATTTTTTTTAGAAACCTGTGAAACATCATAAAATCTGCTATTTTCCATTATAATTATAATCCACTCCAAAAATTTAGAAAAAGATTGGGATATCAACAGCCAATTATTTTCTACTTTAATTTAATATTAAAGCACGTTTTTACGTTTATAACAACAACTAATGAATTGTTTTTACTAGAATACTAAACATTGCTGATTTTTTGTTTATCTTGAATATTATAGCATTTATCAAGAAAAACTAAAAGAATGCTGCGATAATGAAGAATACTGTGTTTTTATTTTTTCTTTAATTAATAAAAAATCTGCAAAGATGAACTTTGCAGATTTTTGTTTTTTAATGAACGTAAATGCCAATTAATAAATTACAGTCCTAATACACCGAAGAAGAAGAAGCATACGATACCGGAAACAACAGACATGGACAAACCCCAAATCAAAAGTTTACGGAACAATTTGCCTTTATCTTCATGATCGCCGGCAGAAGCAATGCAAAGTGCGCCTAAAGTAGACAGAGGAGAAGTATCAACCAGATGGGAACCTACATCAATAGAAGAAATTATAGATATAGGATTGCCGCCTGTCAATTCTACCAAACCTGCAGTCATAGGCAGGAACATCGGCATAACAACGCCAGAAGAACTGGAGTATGCAGAAATTGCTGCAGGTACAAAGCTTACCCAGAAATTGACTGTTACAGGGCCAGAAACAGAACCAATAATGTCAACCAAGAAAGCAAGACCACCAGATTGATCCATAACATCGATCAATACAGATACGCCGCAAACCATCATAACAACACCCCAAGGCATTACTTTTACAGCAGCCTTGCTGTCACCATAGCCGGTAAGCATCAATACAATAGACAATACGAAGGATATGGATCCAACATTAGAGAGCATGTTGAGAACTGTTTTTGGGAACAATTCTTTCATGCCTGGAAGACCTGGGAATACAACAAGAATAATCAGGATAGCAACCATAAGCAAAGTTGTAATCTGAGCCTTGTTGAAAGGTTCCGGTTTTGGAGCCAACTCATCAATATCAAGTTCAGCGCCTTTTTGTTTCATTATCCAAGCCCAGCCACCCATTACAAAGAAGCCGCCGATATTAACAAAACCTTGTGCCAAAGTTGAATTGAAATGAACTTTCCAAGCTAATGCATTTAGCGAATCAGCAGGAATTCCCAGTTGTGGTGCCATTTTAGCGATAATACCATTAGAAATGATACCGGTCGGAGAAAATGGAGAAAAAGCAGCGCCGTTTGCAGCACCTACAACAAGCAAGGTCATCAGGAAAGCAGGCATACCAACGCGAGTTGCAATTGCCATAGCTACAGGAGCCATCAATGCGCAACCTGCGATGTTGCCAGGTCCGATAGTTGTAACAAAACTGGTCAAAACATAAATAATTAATGGAATGAGAGCTGTATTCCCTTTACAAACACGTACAGAATACGCTGTCAATTTTTCCATTGTACCATTAGTTTGAGCCATGCCAAACAAGAACGTAACACCAGTCAAAATCATGAATAAGGACAGCGGAAAAGAATTCATTACTTTTGCGCCTGTCATACCGCCCCAGATACCGCCAACAATAATCGCAAAGCCGATACCAAGGAAACCTACGTTTAAATCTTCATTTACGCAACTGATTGCAACCAAAATCACAAGTGCAACAATTGACATAATAGCAGCTGTTGAAATTTCCATACTGCGCTTTTCCTCCTTAATATAAACGATTTGTTCGTGAATACTTAAATGTGCTTAAATTATTCGCGAGCACTTTTGAAGAGAGCGTAGTAAAGATTGTTCCGGGAATTTTAGGAGGCTCCCGGATATTTCATCTAACAACTTGCCATATCTTATTTTCTGAATCGATATTTTTTCTATTTTTTACAATTAGTCCTTAGAACAAATATGAAATTCTGTAACAAAACAGTCTGCGAAGTTATACCTCGCAGGCTGTCTGTTCATTACATAAACCAAAAACGGCTAAACATAACGAGAAGAGAATTTACCTTTTATAATCCTAAAACACCAAAGAATACATAGCATACGATACCGGAAACAACAGACATGGACAAGCCCCAAATCAAAAGTTTGCGGAACAATTTACCTTTGTCTTCGTGGTCGCCTGCTGAAGCAATACAGAGAGCGCCAAGAGTAGACAAGGGGGAAGTATCAACCAAGTGAGAACCTACATTGATTGAAGAAATCATAGCGATAGCATTACCACCGGTGATTTCTCTCAAACCAGGAACCATCGGCAGGAACATCGGCATAACAACACCAGATGAGCTGGAATATGCTGAAATTATTGCCGGTACGAAGCTTACCCAGAAATTGACCGTCACAGGGCCAGATACAGAACCGATTATTGATACCAAAGCGTTCAAACCGCCGGCTTGATCCATAACATCGATCAATACTGATACGCCGCAAACCATCATGATAACGCCCCAAGGCATTACTTTTACAGCTGCCTTGCTGTCACCATAACCGGTAAGCATCAATACGATAGACAGTACGAAAGAAATGGAGCCAACATTAGATAACATATTGGTGATAGTTTTAGGAAGAACACCTTTCATTCCAGGCAAACCAGGAACAACGACAAGAACAATCAGGATAGCAACCATAAGAAGAGTTGTAATCTGAGCCTTGTTGAAAGGTTCCGGTTTCGGAGCTAATTCATCAATATCAAGCTCAGCACCTTTTTGTGCTTTCATCCAAGCAAGGCCACCCATTACCATGAAGCCGCCTACGTTAACAAAAGCTTGTGCTATAGTAGAGTTAAAATGAACTTTCCATGCCAGGCCGCTGAGTGCGTCAGCAGGAATGCCAAGCTGTGGAGCCATTTTAGCAATGATACCATTAGAAATGATACCAGTAGGAGCAAAAGGTGAAAATGCAGCACCGTTTGCCGCACCTACAACAAGCAGGGTCATCAGGAAAGCAGGCATACCAACGCGAGTTGCGATTGCCATAGCTACAGGAGCCATCAATGCGCAACCTGCGATGTTGCCAGGTCCGATAGTTGTAACAAAAGTTGTCAATACGAAAATAATCAGTGGGATAAGCGCTGTGTTACCTTTGCAGACGCGCACTGAATATGCTGTTAATTTTTCCATTGTGCCATTTGTTTGAGCCATACCAAACAGGAACGTTACACCGGCTAAAATCATGAACAAAGACAATGGGAATGCACCCATAACTTTGGCGCCGGTCATACCGCCCCAAACACCACCTACGATAATTGCAAAGCCTATACCCAAGAAACCTACGTTTAAATCTTCATTTACGCAACTGATTGCAACCAAAACGACAAGTGCAAGAATTGACATAAGAGCAGCTGTTGAAATTGACATACTCATCATTCCTCCAAAATTAGGGTTGATTAATTACACGAAACGAATTTTTTATTGTTCTAAAGCAAATACTTGAAATAGTTAACCTCGTAGATTTAAAAACATATGCTGTTTAGCCTCTCTTTATTATATAAGGCCAAAGCAAAGCAGCAATATTTTTGTATTTTTATTCTTTTGTCACATATGATTCAGAAAGAATGTCTTACGTAAGACTACCGGCAGCCTCATCCAATTACCAATCAATCTTGACGTAAAACAGCCGTAAAAAAATCTTTACCCTTAGCTTTTTAATAAAAATAAAATTAAGAGCCAAAACAAGACCACCAGTTACAACAGATATAATCAATTTTGATCATATACTGAAAACTGCAAAAAATTCCGCGAACTCACCGGTATAACCGTTGGTTTTGCTACTCACATGTTCTCTTCGCTATAATCTTTTTTATTAAGATTATATAAAAACAGCCTGCAAAGAGTACTCTTCGCAGGCTGTTCTGCTTCTTTCATAGATGCATCAGAATCTGGAAGTCGCTTCCTAGAACCCTAAAACACCAAAGAATACATAGCATACGATACCAGCCACAACAGACATAGACAAGCCCCAAATCAAAAGTTTGCGGAACAATTTGCCTTTGTCTTCATGGTCGCCGGCAGATGCGATGCAAAGCGCGCCAAGAGTAGATAACGGAGAAGTATCAACTAAGTGAGCACCAATGTTGATGGAAGAAATCATAGCAATAGCGTTGCCGCCAGTCAATTCTCTCAAACCAGGAACCATTGGCAGGAACATCGGCATAACAACACCAGATGAGCTGGAATATGCTGAAATTATTGCCGGTACGAAGCTTACCCAGAAGTTAACAGTTACAGGACCGGATACGGAACCAATAACTGATACCAAAGCGTTCAAACCACCAGCTTTATCCATAACATCAATCAGTACCGATACACCGCAAACCATCATGATAACGCCCCAAGGCATTACTTTTACAGCTGCCTTGCTGTCACCATAGCCGGTAAGCATCAATACGATTGAAAGTACGAAGGATATAGAACCAACGTTAGAAAGCATATTGGTGATAGTTTTTGGTAAAACGCCTTTCATCATAGGCAAACCAGGTACAACAACCAAAACAATCAGGATTGCGACCAAAATAAGTGTAGTCAATTGAGCTTTGTTGAATGGTTCCGGCTTTGGAGCCAATTCATCAATATCAAGTTCAGCACCTTTTTGAGCTCTCATCCAGGCCAAACCGCCCATTACGAAGAAACCGCCGATATTAACAAAACCTTGTGCTACTGTAGAATTAAAATGAATCTTCCATGCCAAACCATTAAGAGCATCAGCAGGAATACCAAGCTGTGGTGCCATTTTGGCAATAATACCGTTAGAAATGATACCTGTTGGTGCAAATGGCGAGAATGCAGCACCGTTTGCAGCGCCAACAACAAGTAACGTCATCAGGAATGCAGGCATACCAACGCGGGTTGCAATTGCCATAGCTACAGGAGCCATCAATGCGCAGCCTGCGATGTTGCCAGGTCCGATAGTCGTAACAAAAGTTGTCAAAACGAAAATAATCAGCGGAATTAGTGCTGTATTTCCTTTGCAGACACGTACCGAATAGGCAGTCAACTTTTCCATTGTGCCATTAGTCTGTGCCATGCCAAACAAGAAGGTTACACCGGCTAAAATCATGAACAACGATAGTGGGAACGAACTCATAACTTTGGCGCCGGTCATACCGCCCCAAACACCACCTACGATAATTGCAAAGCCTATGCCCAAGAAACCTACGTTTAAATCATCGTTAATACAGCTGATAGCAACCAGAACTACAAGTGCAACGATTGACATAAGTGCAGCAGTTGAAATGCTCATACTCATCATCCTCCTAAATTTTGAGATCGTTGTAATACACCAGATCATAAAACAAAATCTTTTTCCTTCACTAACATCCTGATGATTTCGGCGTTTCTCACTCAGACACCATTCAGCCTCAAAACCGAACAATGTTTGATTAGGTAGAAGCTAAGCAACATTACCGTAGCAACAATATTTATTTGTCCTGACGATTTCCATCGTCCCGTCCTTATCAAGCCTTAGTAAAGCTCCTGATAAAAACTACCCGTAAATTAATAATTAATTGTCATCCTCGGAACCAGGGAATGCGTTTTTCAACGCAACTGTTGCACCGATGAAAACTGCGATAACAGCAAACATAGTTGGCAGAGCTATCGCCATAAGAGTTAAAGCTTGTACAGTTGGACTACTAGTCATACGTCATTACCTCCTTAAATTTTGGAAAGAGCCGGGATAAGGGCAAGAACGAGACCACCAGCAACTACGGATGCTACTTGGCCGGCTACGTTAACACCGATAGCATGTTGGATGATGAAGTTAGTTGGGTCTTCTTTCAACGCCATTTTTGCAATAACACGGCCGGACATTGGGAATGCAGAAATGCCACAAGCACCGATCATAGGATTGATCTTAGTAGTGCTGAAGAGGTTCAGCAATTTTGCGAACAATACACCACCAACAGTATCAAATACAAATGCTACTGCGCCCAAGGCCATAATCAAAAGTACGTCAAAAGTCAAGAATCTTTCAGCAGTCATAGTACCACCGATGGTAATACCAAGAACAAGAGTAACCAGGTTAGCAAGTTCGTGTTCTGCGCAGCTGGAAAGATTTTCAACAACACCACTTTCCTTGAGAATGTTACCGAACATCAAGGAACCGATCAAAGCAACAGAAATAGGAGCTACAACACCAGCAATCAAAACAATCATGATTGGGAACAAGAATTTGCAAGTTTGGGAAATAGGTTCTTCACCTTCAAAACCCATTTTAATCTTGCGCTCATGTTCAGTAGTACAAGCTTTGATAACTGGAGGTTGGATAACAGGAACCAAAGACATGTAGCAGTAAGCTGCAACAGACAAAGGTCCAAGCAATTCAACAGCAAAACGGCTAGCTACATAAATAGTAGTAGGACCGTCAGCAGCACCGATGATACCGATAGAGGCAGCATGTTGGAAGTTAAAACCAACAAGGGTTGCACCAACCGCAGTTGCGAAAATACCAAATTGTGCAGCTGCTGCGAACAACATAACGGACGGGCGGCGAATCAACGGAGCGAAATCGCACATTGCACCGATTGCTATGAAGATAAGAACTGGGAACAATTCGTTAGCGATACCAGCCTTGTAAAGTACAATCAAGAAACCTTCTTCGCCAGGATTTTGCGATACAGCGGAAGAATGCGGAATATTAGCAAGAATAGCGCCAAAACCGATAGGAAGAAGTAACGCTGGCTCATAATCATATTTTACAGCCAAAAAAATCAAGAGTGCGCCGACAAGCCACATAATTACATGTTTGTAGCTTAAGCCGATAAAGCCCATGAGCAATTCATCAAGCCATGGGTACTGCATAATTAATGCTTCCATCTACAGAAACCTCCAATTTGTTAATGATAATACGATAAAATCTTGTTAATCAAATATTAGCCGATAACAGCCATGATTTGACCAGGTTTTACGCTTTCGCCAGTTGCAACATTGATAGATTTAACAGTGCCGCCAACAGGAGCCATGATTTCGTTTTGCATTTTCATAGCTTCAAGAATTAAAACTACATCGCCTTTTTTAACTGCTTGGCCTTCGCGAGCAATGATTTTACCTACGGAACCAGGCATTGGAGCAGTCAAAGGAGTGTCACCTGCTGCTACTTCTGCTGGAGCTGCTGCTGGAGCTGGAGCTGCTGGAGCTGCTGCTACTGGAGCTGGAGCTGGAGCTGCTACTGGAGCTGGAGCTGCTGCTGGAGCTGCTACTGCTGCTGGAGCTGCTGCTACAACTACGCCTTCTTCTGCAACCTCAACATTGTAAGCAACACCATTAACATTAACCTTGAATTTTCTCATTTTTTTTCCTCCCTTTCGCTTATGAAAAAAGTTATATATCCGTGCAATGCTCTTAACCACTCACCTATGCAAGCAGTTAAAAGATTGCAATCGAATCAGAATAAAATCTTAAAATATGTCAAGCCTTAGAAACAAGCCTGTCTAGCACTCATTAGGTCATTGCGTCCGGAAATAGACCAGAGGTTATTGGTACGTTTAATACGTACAACAGGCACACCGCCACCGGAATGCTTGATTGCTGCAGTAATTGCTGCAATCATCTCTGCGTCATCAGCCATAGCAGCATAAACGCCAGCAGTAATAGCGGCGATAACTTCTGGCTGTACACCGGTAGCTACAGGAGCAGCTGCCGTAACAGGACTTACAACCTTTTTTTCTGCTGCAGTCTCAGTCTTTTTTCCGCCGCCAAACAAGGAACCGAAGAATCCCATGATTATTTCCCCTTTCTATGTCTTATAGCGGAATATTACCGTGTCTTTTAGCTGGACGTGTTTCGCGTTTGGATTCCAGCATGCGCAATGCGTTGATGATGGTAGGACGGCTATCTTTAGGTTGGATAACCATGTCAACCATACCGCGGATTGCAGCTTGGTAAGGAGTTGCAAAGTTCTCGATGTATTCTTCAGTTTTAGCTTTAACGTCAGGATCATTTTTGAAAATTACGTTAGCAGCACCTGCAGGTCCCATAACTGCGATTTCAGCAGTAGGCCATGCTATAACTTGGTCTGCGCCAAGATCTTGAGAACACATTGCTAAGTAGGATCCGCCGTAAGCTTTACGAGTTACCAATGTGATTTTTGGAACAGTAGCTTCGGAGTAAGCATACAACATTTTTGCACCGTGACGGATGATGCCGCCGTATTCTTGGTTAGTACCAGGCAAGAAGCCAGGAACGTCAACAAGGTTCAGCAAAGGAATGTTGAAAGCATCACAGAAACGAATGAAACGAGCAGATTTATCTGATGCGTTGATATCAAGGCAACCAGCCATTACTCTTGGTTGGTTAGCAATAATACCGACTGTTTGTCCATCCATACGTGCGAAGCAAGTAATGATGTTTTGTGCCCAATATTGTTGGGATTCATAAAATTCACCATTATCAACAATGCTCTTAATAACGTCTTTCATGTCATAAGCCATATTGGAGTTATCTGGAAGCAAAGTATTCAGGCCTGCGTCTTCTCTGCACGGATCATCACCGGTTTCAACAATAGGAGCAGTTTCCATGTTGTTGGAAGGCAGGAAGCCAAGCAGATAACGAATTTGTTTCAAGCAGTCTTCATCAGTTTCAGCTGCAAAATGAGCAACACCAGATGTCATGTTGTGAGTCATTGCGCCGCCGAGTTCTTCTTGGGTAACTTCTTCGCCAGTAACAGACTTAACAACTGCTGGTCCGGTAATGAACATTTTGGAAGTATTCTTTACCATGTAGATGAAGTCAGTCAAAGCTGGGGAATAAACAGCACCGCCTGCGGATGGTCCCATGATTGCAGAAATCTGAGGAACTACACCGGAAGCAATAGTGTTTTCAAAGAAGATTT
>JBOFWD010000114.1:0-2789 GCA_051653445.1 Acidaminococcaceae bacterium
AGCAGTTGATACACCTGATGCAAAAGTTGACGATGATGCCGTTAACCGTGTAGTGAAAATAATTGAACGACGGGTTAATGAACTAGGTCTGACAGAACCTACAATTCAACGTCAAGGCAAAGACAGAATAATTGTAGAATTGCCCGGTGTTAAAGACCCTGATAAAGCGATTGCTATGCTTGGCAGGACAGCACTTTTAGAATTTAAAGATGTTACAGGCAAAACTGTTTTGACAGGTAAGGACCTGAAAAATTCCAAAGCCCATGTTGGACAAAACAATCAGGCTGTTGTTGGTTTAGAATTTAGCGATGACGGTGCAAAGAAGTTTGCTACGCTTACTGCTCAGAATATAGGCAAGCCTATTTCAATTTTGCTTGATGGCGAAATTTTGACCAGCCCGGTTGTGCAGGAAGTAATAACAGGTGGTAACGCTCAGATTTCAGGTTCCAGAAACGTAGAGGAAGCAGAACATTTAGCCATATTATTGCGAAGCGGTTCGTTACCTGTAAAAGTGGAAATTATGGAAACGCGTACAGTAGGACCAACATTGGGCCAAGATTCCAAGGACATGAGCATTAAGGCTTTTGCTATCGGAACTGTAGGTGTATTCCTGTTTATGTTGTTCTTCTATCGTATAGCAGGTTTTGTTGCTAATGTTGCTTTGATTCTTTATATTATGCTCATGTTGTTGACAATGAAATACCTTGATGCAACTTTGACTTTGCCTGGTATTGCCGGTATCATACTTTCCATTGGCATGGCAGTTGATGCCAATGTTTTGATTTTTGAAAGATTCAAAGAAGAAATTCTTAAGGGTAAAACTACAAGGTCAGCTATGGATGTCGGTTTCAACAAAGCCTTTTCTACAATATTAGACTCCAATGTTACGACGACTATAGCTGCTGCTGTTCTTTTTTATCTAGGAACAGGACCGATTAAAGGATTTGCTGTTACCTTAGCATTAGGTAATGTTATAAGTATGTTTACTGCAGTTACGGTAACAAGAGAATTGCTCAAGTTACTAATTCGCAGCAACGCGCTGAAAAATCCAGCCTTTTTTGGCTTAGGCTGTTCGATTTCGAAGGAGGCGCGCAAATGAAGCATTCTATCACAAAAAACTTTAAGTGGTATTTTTCAGTTACTTTGATTTTATTGATAATTGGTGTAGCCTCCATGATTATTCAAGGATTCAATCTGGGGATTGACTTTAAGGGCGGCAATATTATTGATGTAACCTTTAATAGGGCAATCACAGTCACGGAAATCCGGGATGTAATGGAAAAACATAATCTGGGAAATAGCATTATTCAGTTAGATATTACAAAAGATGGCAGTGAAAGCAAAAGTGTACTCATCAGAACAGGTATTATCGATGATGAAACCAGACAAAGCATTTTGAGCGATTTCAAGTCTACCTTTGGAGAATATAATACCAATCGTATAGAACAGGTTGGTGCTACGGTTGGCAGTGAGTTAGTTCGCCAGGCTCTTATTGCAATTGGTTTATCCTGGATATTAATGATAATTTATATAACGATACGTTTTGAGATTCGCTTTGCACTTGCCGCGATTTTATCATTAATTATTGACGTGCTGATGGTAATCAGCTGGTTTGCTTTTTTCCATCTGGAAATAGATTCATCCTTTGTTGCCGCTATTTTGACCGTAATTGGTTATTCTGTTAACGGAACCATTGTAGTATTTGACCGAATTCGTGAGAATCTCAAATCGCATAGACCAAGTGAGAGTTTGGCAGACCTTGTAGACAACAGTATTATGCAGTGCATGACAAGAACACTGTATACTAATTTCATGGTTCTTTTTACTGTCGCAGCAATTTTGTTCTTTGGCGGCGAGACCATCTGGAATTTTACTTTTGCCATGTTTGTTGGTTTTGCAAGTGGTTTGTATACTTCAATCTTTTTGGCCGGTCCTCTTTGGAAATTGTTAAAAGACAAATACTAAGCATTGCTTTGATTGCAATAGGCCTGATTAATTCAGGCCTATTTTTTATGTAGGAGAATGAAGGGTTTTTAATGAAAAAAGAGAATAATTATTTAACAAGTTTATGAACGGAGTGATGACATGGCCTATTTGGTATTTATGTTAATTGTAAGTGTTGCTGTTGCATTGTTTGCTGTGCAAAATGCAGTGGTTGTGGATGTTAACTTTGTGGCATGGAAATTTTCTACAAGCTTGGTAATGGTTATATTGCTTTCGGTATTAGCAGGGATTATAATCACCTTGTTTTGGTTATTAAAAATGAAAACTCAAAACTATATCCAGATAAAAAAGCTAAAGGATCAAATTGTTGAGTTAGAAGCAAAGAACGGCAAATTAAAAGAAGAAAATAATATGCTTATGCATGCACAAAAGCAGAGATTGGAAGCGGTTCAAGAAAGGAAAAATGTTCAAAACGCTGGAACCGTTGCGGAAACGACTATAGTTTAGATGGAGATAATATGTTAGATAAAAAAGTAGTGCTACCAAATGAATATTGCGAAGAAAAACTCTCGGCATTGTCAGAAGAAATTGGTATTTCACCGCTGCTGCTCGACATCCTTGTAAAAAGAGGTATTAGTGACATTGAGGAGATTAAAACTTTTCTGTACGGCAGCAAAAATCCTTTTCATGATCCTTTTCTGTTAAAAGATATGAATGTCGCTGTACAAAGAATTTTACAAGCCATAATTGATAAAGAAAAAATTACAGTATATGGGGATTACGATGTTGATGGAATCACAGCAAGTTCTTTGCTGTATTTGTTCTTGCAAAGCATTGGTGCAGCT
>JBOFWD010000115.1:0-2485 GCA_051653445.1 Acidaminococcaceae bacterium
CTAAATGCAAGTCACTGATTAAAACTATTCTGAACGGCGATGTTATTTTCTTGGTACTTATCATTTCATAACGTACAACAGGGCTATGGGCTTGAAATGTGCCGATAATCATACATAAAAAGATTGTAAACAAACCAGCTTTGGTCATTATCTGCGAATAATATTTTAATTGTAACTCTGTTTTTTTTAAAAGTTTTAATATTAAAATAGCTAAACTATGAATAACAAACAATAGCAGCGTGTAATAAAGAAAGAAAGACCAATAACCACCAAACAAACTTAATATTTCCAAAGCATAATCAGGCAAATAATTTGCTGCAGGCCTGGAAATCCAAAAAATAAATGTTGCCAAAAACCAACTAATATATCCCTTTTTCGATGATAAAAACGGAAAGTTCTTACGATAAAAAAACAGTGCCAAGCAGGAAGCAAGATAATATATTAATAAAAAAACCGGATAAAGCATTTGATTTTTCCTCTACCTTTCAACCCATTTATCTAAAAAGAATTTCTTACAAGATATCGTCGGCACCATCGAATGACAAAACATCGCTATCATTTTTCAGCAAAGGTGCTCAGTGCATCTTTATCATAATTATCACCAATTTTTCTTTGTGAAAACGACCAATCAGCCGAAGCGAATTGGTCGTGTTTGTCATTATTTCTTCTTTTTCAGTTCTTCCAGTAAAAATTCATTTAAAAGCTTTATATATGTGCCCTTCATTCCAAGAGATCTGGTTTCAATGAGACCAGCACTTTCAAACTTACGCAAAGCATTAACAATAACAGACCTCGTTATTCCAGCTTGGTCGGCAATCTTGCTTGCGACAAGCAAGCCTTCATTTCCTTCCAGTGCTCCTATAATGTTTATTATTGCCTCAAGTTCCGAATAAGAAAGAGTAGAAAATGCAATTTGAACCATTGCTCTTTTATGTGCGGCTTCTTCAATTTTGACTGTACGATTATGTAATATTTCAATACCTATTACCGTTGAAGCATATTCAGAAAGTATGAGATCTTCGTCATTAAAAGGAATATCAAATTTAGCAAGAATAAGGGTGGCCAAACGTTCGCCGCCACCATATATTGGCACAATAGTAGTATATTTAGCATCAAAAAGACATTTGGTCTCACTTTTAAAAGCACACATACGATCCTGCAGTTCAACATTCGGTAGTGTAAAGTGACAATCTGCTAACCACTTAGTGTAATCTTCTGGGAAAAAAGAATGATCCAGCACTTGAGATTTCATGATGTCACATTCAAAATCATTTATCAAAGCATAACCTCGGACGTGACCTTCGTTACTCACAATATAAATATTTGACTCGATTACATCACGAAGAACTTTAACTAACTCAGCACAACCAACCTTCTCTGACCTTTGCAGCAATTTGTTAATTTCTCTTGTTTTTTCAAGTAGTGTTTGCATGACATCCTCTTCTCTCGGTAAAATTTTAAGCTCGTGGGTGATTATTTTGATAAACAGTTGAAATACGTTCGGTTGTTACATGGGTATATATCTGAGTGGTTGATAGGTTAGCATGCCCCAGCAATTCCTGGACAGCCCGCAAATCTGCACCATGTTCAAGCAAATGAGTTGCAAAAGTATGTCTTATGACGTGAGGCGATACATGCTTTTGCAAAGCTAAATCCACAATATATTTACCCAGAATTCTTCTGACACTCCTTGCAGATAGAGGTGTCCCGCGATGATTGATAAACAAGCGATTATGTTCTTTCACACTAAAACGATGCATAATTATTGGCCTTGATTTAATAAGATAAACATCTACAGCCCTTACCGCTGCACCACCAATTGGCACTATGCGCTCCTTGTTGCCTTTACCCAAAAGTAAAACATACTGATTAGCCAAATCAATATTCTCCAATGTAAGCCCAACAAGCTCAGAAACACGGCAGCCTGTAGCGTAAAGCAACTCCAACAACGCCTGATCTCGCAAACCTAGTTCATCCTTAGCTGGCAATTCAAGCAATTCGTTTATTTCAACTTCTTCCAGAAAAACCGGCAGCTTTTTATCTAATTTAGGGGTCTTTATTTTCATAAATGGATTAGATTTTACAAAATTTTCACGCATTAGAAACTTGTAAAAAGAACGCAAAGAAGAAATACGCCGAGCAATTGTTCTTCGAGCGTATTTCTCATTATTCATCAGGGCCAAATAGGCCCTTATATCCAAAACAGCGACATTTTCCCATGAAACCGTTCCCACTCTTTTCTGCAAAAAAGCAAAAAATATTCTTATATCGGTTTCATAATTTTGTATTGTTAATAACGAACTATTCTTTTCCAGTTCTAAATATCTAAGAAAAGCAGTCAATCGAATTAACGCAATCTGGTCATCCATTTACTATCCCACTCTTTTTAGATGCATAACTAAATAAATGTTATCACAGGGCGGCAATTTCCGCAAGACTACTTTTCCATCTCGAACAAAGTATTTTCTAATGTTTTCAGAGCTCT
>JBOFWD010000116.1:0-2599 GCA_051653445.1 Acidaminococcaceae bacterium
AAAGTAAGGTATACGTTCTAGAGAGAGACTGGATATGTTCCTGTCTACCGATAGCCCCAAAAACGCAGTAGATATGTTTCCACAAACAATGGTCAAGCTTGGATATGTTCCCCCAAATGACCCTTGATATAAACAGGGCTTGGGAAAATGAATTTGATAGCTATCCTATCCTCTTAACACACGTTGAGACGTGTGTTTTATTGTCCCACAAAAGTGCAGACGATTTTATCAGTGTAAAAATGGAGTACGCAGACGACCGAAAAATCCAGCCAGATCGTATCACCTACAGGCTTATTCAGGAGTATATCGAAGAAAAGTACGGCTTCAAAGTTCACACTGCAAACATTGCAGAGGTCAAAAGAAACTTAGGCCTGCCGATGTACGACGCACCAAACGCAGTTGAAGAACTAAAACGCCCATATAAACCAGCACCAGAATATAAAGTAGAAGCTATTAAAGACGCATTAAGGCACTTCAAGGTCATAGATTAAAGTAAAGTACCCTTTCAGCAGATCATTACTGTTGAGAGGGTCTTACTTTTTCAGAAGCCGGCCAATGTAAGGATAGCCCTACAAGATTGCGGGTCTTTCTCTTCGAGCCATGTTTCCAGATTGCTTATAGCGATATCCTTTTGAATATGGATGCTCTCTTCAAATCGATATTCGATTGCACATGTAAGGATATCAACAGGTTCATCAAGAACCTTACCGCCAAGAACTGGGTATTCGTCAATTACAATCCAGTCAGGTGGGAGACCATCAAAGAGAGCCTGCGGATACAATTCCCTAAAGTGAATCTCAATTTCCATAGCTTCGATCTCACCTTGTTCTTTATCTGGGTAACAAGTGGCATAAGATACATCGAAGCCTCTAGTGAGCAGCATCTGAACGACATTGATGAGTTCAATATCAACAGGAATGGTCTTATCGGCGCATTTACAACAAGGCTTCGACCAAATTTCACTGTATAGCTCTAAACATCGTGGACACATCGTCATCATACAATCACTTCCTTCACCAGTTTATAGAAAGTAGTTCTTTTAAGATTAAGTGCCTGCATAGTTGCAGTTGCAGTTTGCTCGCCAGTGCGGTGATATTTACCGCCGGGTACACTGGAATAACCGAGGTTACAAGTCTATTGTTTGGAGATGCGTCAGCCGTTTGGAGGAAAAAGGATCTGAATGTACTGCCCCTACCATAAACGAGGAAACATTGCAGACAGCAGTGGTCAAGGCTATTAACGAACTTTTGGCTAACAAAGAACCCTTCCTCCAGGCGTTGCAGAAAAACATAGCTACTATACTTAATGAAGAAAATGATAATGCCACCAATGATATTGATAGCAAATTGGAAGAATTACAACAACAGCTTCTTATCCAAGCAAAATCCAAGAATGACTATGAAGATGTGGCTGATGAAATCTACCACCTTCGAGAATTGAAGCAAAATGCACTTGTTGAAAATGCAGAGCGTGAAGGAAAAAGGCAACGAATCGCTGAAATGACTGATTTCTTTAATGAACAATCCTGTGAGTTAGAGGAATATGATGAGCAGTTAGTAAGGAGGCTTATAGAAAAAGTTACGGTATTTCATGATAAGTTCGCCGTTGAATTCAAATCAGGAGTCGAGATTGATGTAGAAGGGTAATCTTTAGAAAGAGAACAGAAGAATTATATTGGATTTTTAAAGATAATATGATATAATAAAACGACTTGGAGGTGGAAGAATGTATAACTTTTCTTGCTAATTATATGATGCATAATAAGATATTTAAAGAAACGGCTATAGAACCGTTTGTTTTGTTATGCAAATTGCAAGAAAGTTAAGTATTCTACACTCAATAATACATTACAGTAACCTTATGTTTAACAAAAGGTAATAATAGTATTTGTTTTTGAGCCGTAAGAATTTACTTTCTTGCGGCTTTTAATATTTGTAAAAGAAAGGAAGATAAACGTGATAGACAATGATACTATGTCATTCATGACAAAATCCTTGCAGAGTTGGATAACATTATAGAGTAATTAATGCCGAAAACCGACTTTGCTTATAAAATTTTTATAATGTAAAGGAGGAAGAAATATATGTCCTTAATAAATGTTTCAAATCTAACTTTTTCATATGAAGGAAGTTATGACAATATTTTTGAAAATGTAAGTTTTCAGATAGATACAGATTGGAAACTCGGTTTTATTGGAAGAAACGGACGCGGTAAAACTACTTTCTTAAATTTACTGCTTGGCAAATATGCGTATTCCGGCAATATAAGTTCTACAGTTAAGTTTGAGTATTTTCCTTATGATGTGGAAGATAAGAGTCTATATACAATTGAAGTAATGAAGAGTATTTGTACGGAATGTATGGATTGGGAGATTTTTCGTGAAATATCATTGCTTGATGTTCAAGAAGATGCTTTATATCGTCCGTTTAATACATTGTCAAATGGTGAGCAAACAAAGGTCCTTCTTGCAGCTTTATTCCTTACAGCGAGTTGTTTCCTGCTTATTGATGAACCTACAAACCATCTTGACATCGATGCACGTAATGTAGTGCAAAACTATTTGAAACGCAAGAAGGGGTTTATTTTGGTATCTCATGAT
>JBOFWD010000117.1:0-3842 GCA_051653445.1 Acidaminococcaceae bacterium
GGAAGTGCCAGATTAAGCACTACATCCGGTTTAAATTGATTAATCAAAGCAACGATTTCATCAACGTTGTCAGCATTGAGTTGCGCAGTATGGATTTTGGTCTTGCCGCCGTCCAATTTAGCTTTTAAAGCATCACATTTACTTTTTGTTCTGCTGGCAATCATAATTTCTTCAAATACTTCACTGTTTTGGCAGCATTTATGAATTGCCACACCGGCAACACCGCCACAACCTATAATTAAAGCTTTTCCCATTTTATTTCGCCTCCAATATTAATAATATTTCTCGCAATATTTTGCATGCAACTGCTGTAGACACACCGCTTTGGTCATATACCGGTGATAATTCGTCTACGTCGCAGCCGACTATATTAAGTCCGGACATGCTTATAACAGCCTGCAAAAGCTCGTTGAAGCTTACTCCGCCTGCTTCCGGCGTGCCTGTTCCGGCAAAAATCGAAGGATCAAGCACATCGAGATCAAGGGTAAAGTAAACCGGTTTTCCCTGCAAAGCAGCCACTGCTTCCGGCAATTTTTTCAAATCAAACTTATTCATGACGGTATGTTCCGCAGCAAATTCAAATTCATACTTTTCACCGGATCTGATGCCGAATTGAAAAATCCTGCCATCACCAACGATATCCCAGAGTCTGCGGATAACGGTAGCATGAGACAGCGGTTCTCCCAGGTAATCTTCTCTTAAATCAGTGTGGGCATCAAAATGAATGATGTGTAAATCCGGATATTTTTTGGCGACTGCGCGCACGGCCCCCAATGTTACCAGGTGTTCGCCGCCAATCATCAGCGGTATCTTGCCATCTTCTACAATTCCTGCGGTAAATTCCTCAATCTCAGCTAAAACTCTTTCCGTATTGCCAAAAGGCAGTTCCAGGTCTCCGCCATCAAAAATATTGCTGTCAGCAAGATCCTTATCCTGGTAGGGGCTGTATGTTTCTATGCCGAATGATTCGCTGCGCATGGCCTTGCTGGCAAAGCGTGTTCCCGGTCTGAAAGAAGTCGTGGAATCAAAAGGTGCGCCGAACAAAACTATTTTGGCATCGGCATAATCCTTGTCACAACCAATAAAGGTTTCTATGTTTTTATTCAACATCGTGCAGCATCTCCTGTACATAATTAGGCAGGCAGAAAGCGCCTCTATGTAAATTAGTATTATAATAGCGCGTTTTGAGTCCCAGTGCATTCCACTTGTCCGCATTTAAATCGCGTACCGGATGGTACTTTTTGGAAGCAAAACCAAAAAGCCAGTGTCCTGATGGATATGTTGGAATATGAGCCTGATAAACCCGGCTGAGCGCAAAAGATTCAACAATCCTCTTATGTGCCCGCTTCATCGCTACAGCATCTTCCGTATAAAAAGGGCTTTCATGCTGATTAACCATGATACCGTCCTGCTTTAAAGCTTTGTAGCAATTACCGTAAAATTCCTTGGTAAAAAGTCCTTCACCCGGCCCGAAGGGGTCAGTGGAATCAACAATGATCAAATCATACTCATCTACATGCTTCCTGATAAATTTCAAACCGTCCTGAAAATAAGGATGCACTCTTTCATCATCAAAGGCGCAGGCGGTCTGCGGCAAATATTTTTTGCAAACATCAACAACCATTTCATCAATTTCAACAAAATCTATGCTTTCAATGGTTTTGTATCTTGTAAGTTCCCGTATTGCGCCGCCATCGCCGGCTCCTATTACAAGCACTTTTTTGACATCGGGGTGAACTGCCATCGGCACATGGACAATCATTTCATGATAAATGAATTCGTCTTTTTCCGTCAGCATCATCAGGCCATCGAGCGTTAGAAAACGACCGAATTCTTCGGATTC
Organism: Acidaminococcaceae bacterium; assembly: GCA_051653445.1. Taxonomy (GTDB): domain Bacteria; phylum Bacillota; class Negativicutes; order Acidaminococcales; family Acidaminococcaceae; genus RZYP01. The sequence continues at coordinate 1,844 of JBOFWD010000117.1, forward strand.
AAAAATATCTATTCTTTGGAAATCACTCTCAGCACTAAAAAGTTGTTTATTAACTTTAATAGCAAATTTGACTGACTTTGTATGAGCCTCGCTATACCAAAGATCCACTTAACACCCTCCTTTCAAAACATTAATTTTATTAACTTCCATATCTTCAGGCCCTGTTAAGAAGCAGCCCTTCTCTTTAGCATATTTTATATATTCTATGATTTCTTCTGTAATCTCTTCACCCGGTGCCAAAATCGGAATGCCCGGTGGATAACACATCACGAATTCGCTGCATATCCTGCCTGCGCTTGCATCCAGTCCAACCTGCTCCTTTTCTCCGTAAAACCCATCCTGCGGGCCGAATTTGACTTGTGGAGGGATATATTCATGTCTCAGCATGCCTGTCTTATCTTTTTTGTATAAGCGTCTTATTTCGGACAGAGCACCTATCAAGCGTTCAATGTTCTTGTAGTTGTCACCAACAGAAACATAGGCCAGAATGTTGCCCAAATCACCGAATTCTATCTGAATATCGTATTCGTCACGCAGCAGGTCATAAACTTCGATACCCGCCAGTCCTGTATCAAACGTATTGACCGATAACTTGGTAATATCAAAATCAAAAACACTGTCACCGTTTATCAGTTCGCGCGAATAAGCATAGTAGTCACCAATCTGATTGATTTCATGCCGGGCGTATTCCACCAGTTCTGCTACATATCTGAAAATATCTTTGCCGTGCAAGCTTAAATTTCTTCTGGAAATATCCAGGCTGGACAACAAAAGATAGGAGCCGCTGGTTGTCTGTGTAAGATTAATTATTTGCCTTACATACTGGGCATTGACATTCTTGCCGCAAAGCAGAAATGAGCTTTGTGTAAGCGAACCACCTGATTTATGCATGCTAACTGAGGCCATATCGGCACCGGCAGCCATAGCGGAAACAGGCATGTTCTCCCCGAAATAAAAGTGGGTTCCATGTGCTTCATCAACCAGGGCAAGCATATTATTGGCATGCGCCAAATCGGTTATTGCCCTGAGGTTAGAACAAATGCCGTAATAAGTCGGATTATTGACAAGTATAGCCTTGGCATCAGGGTTTTCCACTATCGCCTTTTGCACGTCAGATACTTTCATACCCAAAGCAATGCCGAGTTCTTCGTTCATTTGCGGATTTATATAAACAGGTACCGCTCCACACAAAATCATCGCGTTAATTACACTGCGATGCACATTGCGCGGCAAAATAATTTTGTCACCTTTTTTGCAGGCAGTAAGAATCATTGCTTGCACCGCAGCTGTGGTTCCATTCACAATAAAAAAGGCAGCACTGGCGCCGAAAGCATCTGCCGCCAATTCTTCTGCCTCCTTAATAGCCCCAACCGGGTGGCAAAGATTATCCAACTGTTTCATGGAATTTACATCAACTGTCAGGCATCTTTCGCCTAAAAACTCCGTTAATTCTTTATTTCCCCTGCCTCTTTTATGGCCTGGCACATCAAACGGAACCAGACGCATCCTTTTAAATTCTTCCAAAGCTTCTAAAATCGGAGCTTTCTCCTGCGAAAGCTTGTTCAATTTCCTAGTCACTCCTTATATACGTTCATCCCACTGAATATTTCTATCATCTCTCGCCTCAAGCTATTGGTTATTTTCAATCTTGTTTTAGGCGGCAATTCATAGACATCAGTTTTAAACAGGTAATTCTGCAAATCAACTTCTTTGATCAGCATCTTCGTATGAAAAATATTAGCTTGATACATGTTTATGTCAACGGCATCATATTTCTCCAGTGTTTTATCGTCTATATAATCCTGAATGGAAGTAATATCATGGTCAATATATAGTTTTTTGCCGTCAATATCACGAGTGAAGCCGCGCACGCGATAATCCATGGTTATAATATCCGAATCAAAGCTGCCGATCAAAAAATCAAGCGTGCTGAGCGGTGTAATCTCGCCACAGGTTGCAACATCTATATCAACACGAAAGGTTGCAATGGAATTGTCAG
>JBOFWD010000118.1:0-2754 GCA_051653445.1 Acidaminococcaceae bacterium
AGCAAGCGGCTTTTTTATAAAGTGTCAACTAATTAACATAAAAAGTTGAAAAATTAAATATTGTTTGGCAAACAAGCAAAAAGAAGGAAAAGCATGTATATTCATAGAATTGTTGAGCTGTTAAATAATTCGGATAAGGGGGAAGCATGTATGAAAGAGTATACTGGAGATCGGATCAGAAACGTCGCAATTGTAGGTCATGGTGGAGCGGGAACAACATCTGTTACAGAAGCTTTGCTATATCGCTCCGGTGCAATTTCCCGGATGTGCAAAGTGGAAGATGGAGCTACCACCACGGACTATGAGCCGGAAGAAATTAAAAGAAAAGTTTCGGTAAATGCGACTTTGGCACCTGTTGAATGGCGTGATTCCAAGATTAACTTTATCGACACCCCGGGTTTTGCGGATTTTGTAGCAGAAGTAAAAAGTGCTTTTCGTGCCGTTGATAGCGCCTTGATTGTAGTTTGTGCTACATCAGGGGTGCAAGTAGGTACTGAGCAGTGTTGGAAGCTTGCTGAAGAAGCCGGTTTGCCTAGAATCTGTTTCGTAAATAAAATGGATCGTGAGAATGCTGATTTCGATAGCATTCTTGACGATTTAAGAAATAAATTTGGTAAAAGAGTGTTGCCGCTGCAATTACCATTAGGCAAAGAAGAGAATTTCTGCGGACTAATAGATGTTTTTAAAATGAAGGCATACAAAGCTAATGGCAACGATTCAATTGAAATGGATATTCCCGAAGATATGCTTGATTACGCTAATGAAGCACGTGCAAAAATGATTGAAGCTGCAGTTGAAGCGGATGATGATGCTATGATGCGTTATCTTGATGGTGAAACAATCAGTGATGAAGAAATTATGAAATGTCTTATCAAAGGTATCAGACATGCAGTAATTTTCCCGGTGCTTTGCGGCAGCGCCTATAAAGATATAGGTTTAGGACGCTTAATGAATGCAATTATTGATTATACTTATCCCGCTATTTTGAATGATTTCGTAGTAATTAATGAGAAAACCGGTGAAGAAGAAATAAGAGATGCCAACGCGCCAATGGCTGCACTGGTTTTTAAGACCACATCGGATCCGTTTGTTGGTCGCCTGAGCTTTTTTAGAGTGTTTGCCGGTAAAATAACTGCTGATTCTGTAGTTTATAATTCCAGTCGTGATCATGAGGAAAGAATCGGCTCTGTTTTTACTATGCGCGGTAAAACCCAGATTCCTTTAAAAGCAATATCTGCCGGTGATATAGGGGTTGTAGCCAAACTGCAATACACTGCTACAGGTGACACGCTGAGTGATAAGAATTCGCCTGTTAAATTTGCCCCGATAGCTTTTCCGCTTCCGATGTATACAAGAGCAATTTTTGCCAAGAAAAAAGGTGAAGAAGAAAAAATTGCCACAGCTCTTTCCCGACTTATGGATGAAGATCCGACCATCATTGTCACCAAGAACACGATTACCAAGGAAACGCTTATCAGCGGGATGGGCGATCAACACATAGATATCATTATGGAGAGAATGACCAGAAAATTCGGTGTAGAAGCTGTTTTGAAGCCACCAATGGTAGAATATAGGGAAACCATCAGGGGTTCGGCTGAAGTGGAAGGCAAGCATAAAAAGCAAAGTGGCGGACATGGACAGTATGGGCATGTCCTTATTAAAATGGAACCGCTGCCACCTGGCGGAGGTTTTGAATTTGTTGATAAGATTTTTGGCGGTGCCGTGCCGAGACAATATATTCCAGCGGTGGAAAAAGGCATGAAGGAATCCATGGAACATGGGATTCTGGCTGGTTACCCTGTAGTTGATATACGCATTACTCTATTAGATGGTTCATACCATACAGTAGATTCTTCTGAAATGGCTTTTAAGATTGCTTCACACGAAGCGTTTAAGAAGGCTGCAGAAAAATCTAATCCTGTACTTATGGAACCATACTATAACCTGGACGTTTGGTGTGCAGAAGGTATGATGGGAGACGTTATAGGTGATCTTAATACAAAGCGTGGACGCATTCTTGGCATGCAGAGTATGGATGATGGTATGAGTTGTGTCAAAGCACAGGTACCTTATGCTGAAATTTCTGGATATGCCGTTGATTTACGTGCTTTAACACAGGGGTTAGGAACTTTTGAAATGAAATTTGATCATTACGAAGATGTTCCGCTGAAATTAGCAGAAAAAATTATTGCTGCGCGGGCAGCAATGAAAGAACAATAGTTTTTAAAGAAGGTTGCTTGCTAAAACGCAGGCGACCTTCTTTTCCAAAAAAATGAATTTGCTGGAAAAAGGAGGCGTTTTCTATGAAAGTTGAAGAAATCATGGCAAAAGAGGTAATAAGTGTTAATCGTAACAGCTCAATAGAGGAAATTGTAGAAGTGCTGACTAAAAATAAGATATCAGGCATTCCTGTTTTGAGTGACGGCGGATATCTCGTTGGCATTGTCACAGAGGGAGACCTGCTTAGACTGAAGACGACGCCGCGCTTGCCTGAATTTATTAATTTGTTAGGTGCGGTCATTTATTATCATGGCGTTGATACTTATAACGAAGACTTCAAAAAGATATTGGCACAGAGAGCGGCGGACATTATGACGTCAGATGTAATAACGGTGAAAGAGGGTACGGATATAAGTGAAGTTGCCCATTTGATGTTGGATCATAACATAAAGCAAATACCGGTAGTGGATGGAAGTAAAATTGTCGGAATGGTGACTCGGGCTGATATTATTAAATTATTGTTAAATAAATAAC
>JBOFWD010000119.1:0-2050 GCA_051653445.1 Acidaminococcaceae bacterium
GATCCAATAAATATTCGCGAAGCATTTGTACGGCTGTTCAAATCTTGCAATGCTTTCATTAATCTCCGTGATAGGACTTTTACCTTCCGAGGCAATATAATAAGGCTCTATATTGCCTGTGAACCTAGAGATTGACTCCACATATTCCTGCTCATCCGCCAATTGATTGTCTGGAAGCCAGTTTTTATATCCTTCCATTGGAACCTGGGTAAAGCTGTATAGCTTTTCGTTTTTCTTTCTCAGTTCCTCAGCCGCTAAACAGGCCACAGAACATGAATCCAGTCCGCCGCTAAGCAAAATGCCCGTTCTTTTTATACTTCTCAGGCGGCACCTTACCGCTTCGGCAAATACCTTTCGAAACGCTTCCTCATATTCCGCATCGGATTCAAACTTAATTTCTTTTGTCTTTTTAATCTCCCAATAACGCCACTTCCTTATGCCGCTTCTATTGACAATCATTGCATGAGCAGGCAGAAGCTGATAAATGTTTTCATACAAAGTAATATCGCTGCCAATTTCATGGCGGATGTCAGTCATTGCTAAAAAATCAGCAATATAAGTTTCATTTAGCTCCTGTTTTATATCTTCTATTTGGAAAAGAGGCTTTATCAGCGTCGAAAAAGCAAATACCTCCTTGTCGTTATAATAATAAAACGACTTTCTGCCGACATGGTCACGAGCACAAAATAGTTCTTGCTTTTTTTTATCCCAAATAGCAAATGCAAAGTCTCCGACCAACTTATCTGGGCAATGTACCCCCCATTTTTTATAGGCTTCCAGTATCACTAAGCTGTCCGGCATATTCGTTTTTTCGATTGGAACAGAAAGCAAGGCAAATAATTCTTCGCGATTATCAATAATCGCATCAGCTGTAATAACCAGTGTGCCCGCATCATCCTCAAAGGGAAGAATTTCATTGATAGATTCAGGCGTCAAACAGTTGTGTTGGCATCCCAAAATAATAGCTCCATCATGAAATGTTCCTGATTTTTCAAATCGGTATTTGCCAATTTCCAGCATAACTTGCTCGCATTCCCTGACATTAGCACTTTTATCTTTGTAATAAATGCCGCAAATTGCACCCATAATATCTCCCCCTCAACTATACAAAAAGAGCATATATAATAAATATGCTCTTTTTGTATAGTAATTTAATAGTTATCGGTAATGATTTACGACGATCTCTCAAGATCATCAGAACCCTCATTGGGTCCGTTTTCGGTTTCTTCATTCACTAACAATTGAGTAACTTGCGGTTTTTCCCATGTTTCTTTCTCCCGATTCTCATGCATGTTTTTCACCCCCTATTTAGAATTCTATAAATCAGCAAACTTGCCCACAACTGTGAACCGCTCCCGGCCTGCTCCGCCGCTGACAAAAACCGTGCCACAGCGCAGCCATGCATGCGCAATTAGCTTATCCTTTTCATCCCGTCCTACTCCAAGATATAAGGTATTATTCACCGCTAGGCGGCGCAGCATGATTTTACCGACAATAGCCTGCACTAAACACTTACTTTCCCATGGCGTATTGCGACTGACAATAGTAATATTTCGGCTAACCTGGCGAACATAATGCTCCTGACAAAGAGGAAAATTCGGCGGAGACTCCGCCATTTGCTTACCCAAAAAAGGTGCCAGACACGCAAAAGGCAACAACAAAGTAGTTGCCCGCACCAGGCCGCTCAGCCAAAAAACAATCAGCAACAAGCTCTGTTCCCGCCAGGGAAGGCTGAAAAACATATTAACCATTCTGCTAAAACGTTGCAATTTAATCTCTGTTTTACACAAACTGAATAGGTCCCTTCTCTGAACAAATGCGCATAAAAGCTAATACGTGCATTTTTAATTATTTTCATAGAAAAACATTTAATGGTGAACTTAAAACTGACTATTAATTATTTAATATATGCTATAATTATAACATATTCGATAACCGCTTAATTACTTATCTCAAATCACTAAAACTCTCTCAATCTGTCCAAAACAAAACCGAAAAGGAGATGCATAAGTTTGGATACAAACGATAAGCAACCATGGGAAACGCCTAT
>JBOFWD010000120.1:0-2556 GCA_051653445.1 Acidaminococcaceae bacterium
TTATCGCAGCTTTGGCGGAAGCGGAAGGTAGTATGGAAGCCGGGTTAGTAGCGGCGAGCGAAATCTTGAAGGTAAGAGGTCATGTTGTACCATCAACACTTGAAAATGTAAACTTAATGGCTGAAATGGTTGATGGAACAGTTGTTCAAGGCGAATCTGAAATATCTTTAGCGCAAAAGAGAATTAAAAAGCTTGGGATTATTCCGTCCGATGCTAAAGCAACGCAGGGTGCAATTGCTGCAATTATGAAGGCGGATGTCCTGATTTTCGGGCCAGGAAGTCTTTATACCAGTGTAATTGCAAATATGCTTGTTCCTGAAATAAAAGAAGCTATCATTACTTCAAAGGCTGTTAAAATATATGTTTGTAATGTTATGACACAGCCGGGAGAAACGGATGGCTATGGAGCTTATGAACACGTTAAGGCAATAATTGATCACGTCGGCGAACAATTTCTTGATTTTGTAGTAGTCAACAGCCAACGGGTTACAGCCGCACAGCTTTCAATGTATCAGGAAAAAGGGTCTATGCCTGTTTCCCCTGATATAGAGCAAATTCGTCAGCTCGGAATCGAAGTAGTGGCAAATAGCCTGATCAGCACTGCTGATTTTGTCAGGCATAATCCTGTTAAACTAGCCCAGACGATTATTTCATTGGTTTACCGTTTGAGACTGTTTGGCAGAGGTATTCGGTTCTTTGATTATGTTTTCGTACGCCAGAGTATTAGAAATCTGGAGAAAAATAAACATGGGGAGTAAAGCGGTGTCTTTTTCAAATGAGGTTAAAAACGAACTGGCCAGGATTGAAGGACAAAAAAACTGTTGTGATAAGGCAGAACTTTATGGTTTGCTGAAAATGAGCGGTGCAATTGTTTTGAGCGGCAGAAATATCGGCATACATTTTTCAACAGAAAATGCTGCGTTGGCAAGAAGAATGCTGCAACTCTTGAAGACAAATTTTAAACTGCAGACTGAAGTAGTGATAACTAGATCAAGGCGCCTGAAGAAGAATAACCGCTATCAAGTCAGAGTACTGCCGTCATCTGAGGTAAGCATGGCTTTGGAAACGCTTCAGCTCCTGACCAGTGTTGCAGAAGGAAAAGCTAAATTGTTGTCTTCGAGCTGTTGCCGCAGAGCCTTTTTACGAGGTGCTTTCATGGCTGGCGGTTCTGTCAGCAGGCCTGCCGGTGACTATCACCTTGAAATGGTAACCGGTAATTATGATTTTGCTGAACTTATAAGAAGCATAATCCATTCTTTTTCCATGTCTGTGAAGATGACGGACAGGAAAGGAGAATATATTGTTTACCTTAAAGAGGGCAATGCGATAACTTCTTTTCTTTCTGTTATCGGAGCACATAATGCCTTGATGGAATTTGAAAATGTGCGTATAATTAAAGAGATGCGCAACAATGTCAATCGTATTGTCAACTGTGAAACAGCTAATTTGAATAAAACGGTACAGGCAGCAGTTCATCAAATTGAAAGTATCAAGTATATTGTTGAGTGTTTAGGGCTTTCCAAATTACCGGCTGCTTTGCGTGAAACAGCAGAAATGAGGATTGCTTATCCTGAAGCATCTTTGTCAGAACTGGCTGATATGACAACCGGTAAGATAGGTAAATCGGGAATTAATCATAGACTGAAAAAATTGGAGCAGATAGCTAAAGAGTTGGGGATGACAGATTGATGTCAAGATTAGTAAAGATAATTCTTTGTTTTTTAGGATTTCTGATAATTGTTAGCGCCGTTTTATATGCAGACTTTGTGAAGTTTTGCAATAATAGTGTACCTGTTTTCGCATATCACAGGATTACAACCAACAAGGATATCTACAGTATGCCGCCAGATACTTTTGAGGCGCAGATGAAATATTTGTATGATAAAGGGTATAAGAGTATAAGTCTTAATGAATATGTTACTAAAAAGAAACAAGGTCCCGATGCTTTTTATAAAAATTTTGTTATTACTTTTGATGACGGATACAGCGACAATAATCGTGTTGCGATGCCGATCATGAAAAAATATGATTATACAGGCACTATTTTTATAGCAGTAAAATATATGGCATGGCCTGGTTATGTTACGTGGCAGGATGTTGTCAGCTTGAAAGAGAATGGCTGGGAAATCGGTTCACATACTTATAACCATGTTGCATTGGCTAAGGCAACGCCAGAGGAACTCGAGTCCGAGCTGAAAAATTCAAAAGAATTTTTGAATAAATTTGATCCTAATTTTAACGTAAATACACTTGCTTACCCTTTTGGAAGTTATAACGATAATGTCTATAGTGCTCTTACCAAAAATGGATATGTTGCCGCTGCAACTGGCATAGATGGTGTTAATACTGTAGACACGCCAGATTATCAGCTGTATCGAGTAAATATTTTTAATGATGGCAAAGATGTCAAAATGTTTGCCAAAAGACTTTTATGGGCTCAGTTAAGTAGCTGGACCAGATCACATGGTATTGATATTACAAAAGCACGTAGGTTCTTATAGTAAATATGTCAATAATACTTGCAGTATTAGCCAAAAGAATATAAAATAATACTTA
>JBOFWD010000121.1:0-3316 GCA_051653445.1 Acidaminococcaceae bacterium
AAATGCGTCTTCTGTCATGATATCTAAAGGACAAATATTTTTTTCAACCAAATCCATTATGCGTTTTCCTGCAGTTTTCGCTAAAGTGATGCGTGCGCCATAATAAGCAGCAGGAACAGTGCCATTTCCAGGCAGGCCCATCCCCAAAACTTCTGTAAGGCAATTCATAGTATTGGCTGTGAAAAGGCCGGCGCAGGAACCACAACCGGGGCAAGCATGTTTTTCAACATCTTTTAGTTCTTCTTCCGATATTTGGCCTGCTTCGTAGCGCCCAGCTGCTTCAAAAGCTGTGCTTACACTTATGTCTATGCCATTGCGTCTTCCAGGCAGCATCGGACCGCCACTGACAACTATTGCCGGTATGTTCAAACGTGCGGCAGCCATCAGCATGCCGGGAACAATCTTATCGCAGTTAGGAATGAGGACAAGTCCGTCGAAGGCATGGCCCATAGCCATTGCTTCAATGCTGTCGGCGATTAATTCTCGACTTACTAAAGGATATTTCATTCCTTTATGCCCCATGGCAATGCCATCACAAATGCCTATGGCCGGAAATTCAATAGGTGTTCCGCCGTTTTCAAGGATTCCGTATTTAACAGCTTTTGCAATCTGGTCAAGGTGAATATGACCAGGAATAATTTCATTTTGAGCATTTACAACGCCTATTAGCGGGCGTTTCATTTCGTCATCAGTATAGCCCATTGCATAAAATAATGAACGATGGGCGGCACGTGTAGAACCGTATTTGACCTCATCACTAATCCTTTTCATACGAATCCTCCTAATTATACAAATAATAAACTTCTGCTGAAATTCTACTGTATTTCCTCAATTATGTCAACGAAATGGGCTTGAATTTTTTGGGAGCGAACGATTGCTTTTCTGATATATACGAAAAGTCTCTGTTGGATTGTTGGCAGTATTAATGTTATAATGAGCAGGAAAAATCAATAAATAAATTTGTTAGGAGGCTAACTATAATGCGAACCAGATTAACTGCTTTACTGGGAATAAAGTACCCGATTATCCAAGGCGCAATGGCATGGACGTCTGATGCAAATTTGGCTGTTGCTGTTTCTAATGGCGGCGGTGCCGGAATTATTGCGGCTGGTGGCCGTACAAGCGAGTGGGTGCGTGATGAAATAAGAAAAGCAAAAAGTTTGACTGATAAACCATTTGGTGTGAATGTTATGCTTATGGCACCGAATGCATCTGAAATAGTTGATATAGCCTGTGAAGAAAGAGTTGCTTTTGTCACTCTGGGCGCCGGCAATCCTGTGCCGCATATTCCTGCTTTTAAGGCAGCTGGTGTAAAAGTAATTCCGGTCGTACCTAGTGTAAAGCTTGCAGATAGGATTGAAAAAGCAGGTGCAGATGCGATGATCATCGAAGGCATGGAAGGTGGCGGCCATATTGGCAATCAGACTACTATGGCATTGATGAGCAATGTCTTGTCTGTAGAGCATAGCATACCGGTGATTGTTGCAGGGGGAATTTCAGACGGCCGAGCCATTGCGGCAGCATTGTTGATGGGTGCTGATGGAGTGCAGATTGGTTCTCGCTTCATTCTTACAACTGAATGTCCTACGCACCCGGCAGCCAAAGAAGCTATTTTAAAAGCCACGGACACAGATTCTGCTGTTACCGGTTTTTCAAGGGGTTCAGCCGTACGGTGTTTGAAAAATGATTTTACCGAAGAATATCTTTCGTTGGAACGAGCAGGTGCTCCTCAGGCAGAGCTTGACAAGCTAGCTACTGGTACCAACCGTATTGGCGCCATCGATGGAGATTTAAAACGAGGCGCAGTTTTGGTTGGACAAAGCTTAAACGTGTTAAAAGATATTTTGCCATGCAAGGAAGTAATTGAAAGATTAGTCAGTGAGGCAAAGGCAACTTTAGCTCGGGCAAAAGATATAGAGCTTTAATTTGACGTAATAAAGAGGTATGCGCATATTTTCATGCGACATACCTCTTTATTTATTTGCTTTCCAAATTTATTCATGATGTGTAAGAATATTATCGATATAACCAGAATCTGGCGTGACATAGAGCGTTTGCTGATTTGTATAAATTACAAAACCTGGCTTTGCACCGGAAGGCTTTTTTACAAAACGTTTTTCAGTACAGTCTACAGGAACATTTGATGAATTACGTGCTTTGCTGAAATATGCTGCCAAATTAGCCGCTGTTGCTATGTCAGCATCTGTTGGTTTTGACAACGTTGTTTTCAAAATAACATGAGAACCTGGAAATCCTTTTGTATGAAACCAAAGGTCGTTTGGTTTGCCCATGCCAAATGTTACGAAATCGTTCTGCTTGTTATTTTTTCCTATATAGATGGTTGTTTCAGGTGAAATGTTGATTGATAGTGGTGCTGATTTTGGCAGAGATGCTTTGTTTTTGCCTTTTTTGTTTTCGGAGATAATACCTTCATTAATTAGTTCTTGTTTGATTTCAGCAATTTCTATTTTATTTGTGATTGTTTGCAAAGAAATATCAAGAGACTGTAGGTATTGAAGCAAAGTATTAGCTTCCTGTTTTTGCGTATTGATTTCTTCTATTGCGCGTTTATATTTGTTGTAGCGTTTATAATAATTTTGCGCATTTTCGACAGGCGTCAGAAGAGGAGAGAGCGTTATTTCAAGCAATTCATCAGTGTAGATGTTATTAAGAAGGCAGCTAGTTATGCCTTTATCAAGGATATAAATATTTGCCATCAGGGTGTCGGCAATTATTTTTTGGCTGTCTGCGTTTTCTGTTGTTTTCAAATCAGATTCGAGAGCTGTTATTTTTTTTTCTGTTCGGGCAATAGCCGCTGAAATTGCTTTTTGCAAAAGCTCTCTTTCCGGTAATTGAATAGGAACAAGTTTTGCTGCAAAGTTGAGAGCAGTATTCAAGTTGGGAAATTCTTTAACAAGAAATTTTGTTTTATCAAGATGCAGTGGGTTTGTTAAAACAATGGTGTTCATGCGGTTTGTTTTGGTCATAACGCCATAAACAGGCAATTTTTTCACAAGATGATCTTTGATGTTAATTTGCAGGGAGGCCAAGTTTTTCAAGAAATCACTTTTCTTTTCAACAGGAAAATTTATGACGCTAAGATTTATGCCGGAACGGTATAAAAGTTCAGAAGCAGTGAATTTGCCTATGCCAATTGTTTCGGAAATGATGCTTTGCAAGATGCTTTTTGAAGGGTGCTTACAAATAGATTCAGTAAGGTCAGCTGGGTTATCATAGAGGAAAGATAAGCCGTTTTGTTCGGGTGGGGTGTTATAAACCTGATTAGGCAAAATTTGTCTGAAACTGCAGGTGTTTT
>JBOFWD010000122.1:0-3322 GCA_051653445.1 Acidaminococcaceae bacterium
TTTAGAGCTTGTAATTGATCCTACCTGTTCAATAGTATTGGAAAGGCAGCCGGCAGAAAAAAATGTTATGGAGAGGCCTCCGCGCAAGATGGAAGAAAAGCTAGTTAATGTTAATAGCTTAACTAAGAGCCTTTTCCAAGGATTTGCTATCTTTGTAGCAGCCTTTGGTACTTATTTGATTTTTTTGGAGCAATTCCCCGAAAATGCAGCTTTAGCAAGAACAATGGGTTTAACCATCATGTTTATATCCAATATATTGCTTGTTCATGTAAACAGTTCAGAAGAGGATTTTGCTATTCAGTCGATTTTACGACTTCGAAGGGACAAGGTGGTCGCAGCTGTTAACATAAGCATTATCTTTGGGCTTTTGCTAATGATTTATACGCCTGCTGCAGAAGTTATGAAACTTGCCCAGCTTAGTTTTCAGCAGCTTATTTTAGCTGTTGGCGTTGCTTGCGCTGCGGTATTGTGGTATGAAGTAATAAAAATCATTAAACTTGTTTTGGGCTGGAAGTTAAAGCATAGTTGAGATATTCAGGAACGTTATCCAGTTCAACTTTCTTGACAATCAGGAGTAGTGGGACTACAATAAACATGTCTTGGGGTTATAGCTCAGCTGGTTAGAGCGCTTCGTTCACATCGAAGAGGTCCCCGGTTCGAATCCGTGTAACCCCACCAGTAAAAATGATCCTCCCGAGAAATCAGGAGGATTTTTGTTTTACTAGTGATGACCGTATTAGTGATGTTAGGACACCAAATACGGTTGAAACCGCTAATAAATAACTGGTATGTTGCTTTCTCAAGCGAGCGAACCAAATAGAACAAAGTGATCAAAACTGTACCCTTTTCGTTATTGACACCTATTTAAAAAGAACTTTTTTATGAGAGGATTAATATAAAAGGAGCACTTCAGCTAAAAAAGCCGAAGTGCTCACCTTGTATATGTTATTAAGTTAAATCACTATTTCTTTTTTGAGTACATCATGCCAATTGCCATAGTCGCAAAGAAGATAACAAGATAGAATATAACTGCCTTGCCATGAGCATAGCAGGCAGCAACAACCATGAAAATACAGGCGCATACAGCAAGCGATGGCATGAGAAAACGTTTCACAAAGCTCAGAGATTTTTCCTTTACCATCATCATGGCGAAAATAGGAATATACATTGCGTAAAGAGTAACGATGGGCAGTTCGGAACTATCAAAACTAAATGGTCCAAACCACGGAACAGGGACCAGATTTGCACCGAAGAAGTACAATAGCCACACTCCGCACAAAAGAACACCCACAATAGAGGAGTTAGCAGGCATATTGGTGTTGGCATCAATGAATTTTAATACTTTCGGATTAGGACCAAGGTCTCTGGCTGCCAAAGAGTAGAAACCGCGGGTGCAACCCATCATCAGGCCATTTAAAGTTCCTAAGCAGGAGATAACAACGAAGACTAACAAAACAGTCCCTCCAATATTGGAGAATACTGTGGAGAAGGCCAGTTTTGCTCCGGCTTCGCCGCCTTTCATCATAACGCTGTTTTCAACAGCTCCGGCAAGTCCGATATAGTAGAGAATGTAGATCAAAGCCACAAACAGAGTTCCGAAGGTAAGTGCCAGAGGCAGGTTCTTTTTTGCATCTTTTAGCTCAGCGTTGATGCTTGTTGCAATAATCCATCCTTCGTAAGCAAAAGCGGTAGCCACAACAGCCGTAAACAGCGGATTTTTGCCAGTTACATCGGTAATGACGCTACTTGTAAAGTTCTTCATCAAGATACCATTTTCCAGACCAACGATTGTCCCGATAACAGCCATTAAAGCCAATGGAATGAGCTTAATTACAGTGGTCGATACCTGCAACTTACCGGCAAGTTTAGGAGAGAGAGCATTTATAGAATAGCTTGCCAGCAAAAAGAAACAGGAAAGAGCCATAGCTTCGCCGCCGACAATACTCCAGCCTAGTAATACACAGGCATATCTTGCAGAAACCCATGCAAGTACAGAGGTTAGCGTTGGATAATAAATGGCAGCCATGAACCATCCGAGAAAATAAGCATACTTACTACCCATGGTGACTTCTGCATAGTCTACAACACCATTTACTTTTTCATACCTTGTAGCCATCGTTGCGAAAACATAGGCACAAACAATCATAATCAAACCGCCGATGCCCCAGGCCATGATACCTAGCGGAAGATCGCCGCCTGTAGCAATTAAAACTTTTTCCGCTTTAAAAAATACGCCGCTGCCAATTACGATACCAATAACCATTGCGATAGCGGTCAAAAGACCATACTTTTTTTGCAATCCGTTTTCCATAAATATAAGTCCTTTCAATTAACTATTTGTCAAAGAATGATCATGCTTTTTGACATTATTCATAATGATAACATAAAACAATAAACTAAAAAAGATTTTAATATCTCAGATTAATATAATGTTAGGCCACTTACATAGTAGGGCATTATTTAAAGAATACAGTATTCATAATATTGTTTGCAAGCTTTACTGGTTAAATTGTAATATAATAGTCTACGTTATATATATGTTATATTTTTATTGATTAAGATTAAAACAAGGAGGCTTTACAATGTCAAATCAAACGGCCAACCAAGGGCCAAACGTAACTTGGAAAAGTTACGCAATTTTTATTTTTGCAATTATATTCTTTTCAGGAATTTTCGCTGGAAGCAAGGGATGGCTGCAAGTGTTTGATTTCACTGTTTTGACTGGTGGTTTTGGCAAGCTGGCTACAGCTGCAGGAGGAACTTCCAGTTTTCGTGGCGCTGGTGGTACCGGAGCCAAAGACGGATTTTTGTTTGCACTGGAACTTATGCCTGCCCTTATTTTTGCCATTGGTTTTATTAATGTTGTAGAAGGACTGGGCGGCCTCGGTGTTGCGCAAAAATTCATGACACCGCTTCTGCGCCCGTTATTGGGCATTCCTGGTGTATGTTCGCTTGCACTGATTGCCAATCTGCAAACGACTGATGCCGGCGCTGGCATGACCAAGGAATTGATAGATGCGGGTGTAATCAATGATAAGGAACGCAGTATTTTTGCTGCCTACCAAATCAGCGGCAGTGCTCCTTTAACAAACTATTTTTCTTCCGCAGTGGCAATTTTTCCTGTTTTAATGGTACCAATCATTATTCCGTTATTGGTAATACTACTTTTTAAATTCATTGGTGGCAATATTGTTCGTTTTTATCTGAATATGCTAGAAAAAAAGCAGGGAGGACCGGTTAATGACTAATACAAAGAGTGCGGACGCAAAGCAAAATGAAAATGTGGTAGATTTATTTGTGGCGGGTGCCTACAAAGGTTTCA
>JBOFWD010000123.1:0-4173 GCA_051653445.1 Acidaminococcaceae bacterium
CATGAAGGTTTTGCTTACATGTACAGGTAGGAGGATAAGTCATGTTTTTTAGTATTATCGTGTGTGTATATAATACTGAGGCATATTTGGATAAATGTCTGCAATCAGTTTTGCAGCAACCTTTCACTGATTTTGAAGTGATACTTATCGATGATGGTTCGCAGGATAAGAGTGGGGAGATTTGTGAAAAATATGCGCAGCTGGACAAGCGAATAAGACTTATTCATCAAAAAAACCAAGGAGTGCCTGCCACAAGAAATATTGCGCTGGCTATGGCGTCTGGAGCGTATATCATATGGGTGGATTCGGACGATTGGATTGAGAAGGGTCTATTGTCAGATGTGAAAAAGACTATTGATCAAACCTCTGCAGATATTATTATTTTTGATTTTTGTGTTGTGGGCAATGCCAAATGCGAAAAACATGCTCTGAAATATCATGAAGGATTGTTAAACAAGCAAGAGGCAATGTCAGCATTGGCTCTTGATGAAGAACTGCAATCATACTTATGGAATAAAGCGTTTAAGAGATCATTGTTTGAAGGTATTTGCTTTCCAGCTGTTTATAGGATTATGGAAGATTATTCCATAATGCATATTTTATTTCATAGAGCTGCTATTTTTTATTATATGCCCCGCCTTCTCTATTATTATTTTGAAAGACCAGGTAGTGTTAGCCGTACAGCTGGTTATGATGGGCAAAAAGAGCATGACAAGATTCAAATAACATTACAGCGTATGGGATTTCTTAATGAAAACTATCCCGCAATTTCTCAGGCTGATAGCTTGATTGCTCCGATTCATCACTCAATGAACACTTTACTCAGGGGTGATTACCTGGATGAAGGACTGCAAACTATTTTGAAATTTATGCGAAAGAATTTGTGGGGATTGCTCTTCACAAACAAATTATCTTGTAAAGAAAAAAGAGATGTGCTTTTTATTGTTACTAATCCGGCAAGTTATCGCAAATACAAACTTAGAAAGAAACTAAAATTTTAATTTATGATACTGCTTATTACTTAATCATTTGGAGGTTACCTGTATATGACGAGGAATATGAAAGTTGCTTTTTTTCTGTCTGAAAAACATTCCGGTCGTGGCGGTACAGAAAAAGTTTTAGTTGATATCTTTGAATCATTGGATGCCAAAAATATGCGTTGTAACTTCTATTATCTGCATCAGTTTGCCTTCCCAAATTTTTTGAAAAAACTTAACGGCAAAGTCTGCTTTTATAATTCGATGCCTTGGATTTTATCTCGTAAACATATATTGAGACCTCGAATTTTATTTCGCTATTATGATGAAAAATACAAAAGAGACATGATGCACAAAATAGCAAAGGATAGTCCGGATATTCTTCTTGTTATAAACATGAATCCACAGTTTGCACCATATATAAAAATATTTAAAACTTTATGTCCGAATACACCGGTTCTTTCATATTTTCATATATCTATAAATAACAAGCTGCAAGAACATTCTGCGGTTGAATTTTTAAACTTATTTGATGCACATATAGCTATCAGTTCCGGTATGAAGGATGATATCTTTTCTGTCATCAAAAACAAGCCTATCTATTTAGTATATAATCCAATAAAGCCTGCTCCCCCGGTTTTGCGTGCACGAGATGTCGCCAAATTCGTCTATTTAGGGCGATGTGAAGATAAAAGTAAGAGAGTATATGAGTTGCTTAATATAATGACGCGCTTACGCGGGAACTGGACGTTGGATATCTTTGGCAATGGCGGTGATGACCCGCAACAAATACAAAAAATTGAAGCTTTAATAGCAGAACAACTGTCAGATAAAGTTAAATTCCATGGCTGGCAGGAAAAACCGTGGGAAATGATTGATGAGGCTTCGGTTTTGCTGCTGCATTCTGACTCTACTTTGGAAGTACTGCCACTTGTTCTATGCGAAGCAATGGTTCGCGGTATACCTTGCGTTAGCAGTTTTTGTGTACCTGGTCTGCAGGATATCTTTGTTCCAAATAAAAATGGCTGGCTATACGATATTGATGATGAAGAAACATGTCAGAAAATACTACAAGATATTATAGACAAAGAAATAACACTTCCGCCGCCTTCTGATGTTATAGACAGCATGCGAAAATTTTCAGCGGAACAAGTAACATTGAACTTCATTAGCGCTTTAAAAAATGAAATAAAAAAACACAAAATTAAGAACCCATATACAATATAAGTAGACAAATGGAAGGTTTTTTTGAACCTAAGCGGATTGCACTGAGAAAGACACAAGATTCCTCGTCTGCGCTCGGAATGACAGGCGGGGACGCTCGGAATGACAGGTGGGAGCGCTCCGATGACAGAGGACTACAAGCTTGTCATCTCGACTGAAGCGGAGAGATCTTGAAAAAGACAGGATTCCTCGACTGCGCTCGGAATGACAGGCGGGGCAATCAAATAGAAGGTAGCAGGGACGTTTTGCATTTTATTTAACCTACAAAACGTTGAAAAACACTACTTTGTATGTTACGATTTATTTAACCTACAAAACGCAATATATTTATTTAATGTAGGTTAGAATATGTCTGTATAGATTGCAAGGGGTGATTGATATGCCTTACATTAAAAGTGTCTTGGATGAAGAAAAAAACCGTTTAGAAAATAAAAAAAAGCATTATGAAAAACGGTTGGAATCCTTGCCAAAGGGTAGTATTGTTTATAAAAATATTCATAATGGGAAAAAATATCCCTATTTAGTTTTTCGTGAAAATAAAAAGGTTATTACAAAATATATTAGAGAAAATGAATTAAATGAACTGCTTGAACAACTTGAAGACAGCAAGCGTGTACGAGAAGCATTGAAAAATATCAAGAATAATTTAAAGTATTTAAACAAAATAAAGTGAGGCCATTTTCTCTATGTCAATGCCAGAGGATACACAGATAAAAGCTTTTGATGATCTAATCAAAGCTCTATACGATGCAAATGTCTTAGATTCGGTTTTGATTATTGGCAGTTGGGCTGAATATATTTATGTTGAAACAGGATTATTGGATTATCAGATTAATATGAGGACTCAAGATATCGATGTTCTTATTTGCAATAAAAACAAGCCACGAGCTTCTTTGAATAAAATATTGGTAGAACACGGGTTTGAATTACTGGTAGATCCAAGTGGTTTGATGAAATATGATAAGTCTGGTGAAATTGAAGTTGAATTTCTGGTTCGGGAAATGGGTAAAGGGCAGATAGAACCATATAAGACAGAGATGGGTGTTACAGCACAGGGTTTAAGATATATGGATATTTTGATAGATAATCAAACGCATGCTATTTACAAGGGCTTTTCTGTTTGCATTCCGAAACCAGCTGCTTATGTATTGCATAAATTAATCATCAACAAGGATAGAGAAGAGTATAAGAAAGAGAAAGATGCAGAAGCAATTAGTAATATTTTATTATTTGCTGCAAATGAAGATTTTATTTTTGAACTTAAGATGTTTTTTGAACTGCAGAATGAAAAAACAAAAGGAAAAATGATTGCAACATGTAGCTCACATCCATCATTATATGAATTCCTTAATGTTTTTAGTGATTAAGACTAACATTTTATTAAAATATTTAACTTTTTTGTCATAGGATTCCTCGACTGCGCTCGGAATGACAGGCGGGGGGGCTCCGATGACAATATGAAATGCATGACAATGCCCAATTTTTATGATGGTACTTTCCAAAAATGCGACTTTTTGATATATTATAAAGAGCGACTTATCAAAAAATGCCCTTTTTGACATCTTGAAACAGTGGTTTATCAAAAAGCAGCATTTTTGAAAATGATAATTGGTGAAGGGGGAGTTGTTGTGGCGTATGAAAGTTTAGAAAAACTTTATTATCAAGATCATGATAAATATGAAGAGGCTTACTCATCACGGTTCAAATCTTCTACGGCTAAGATTTTTGATATTTTAATTCGCCAATATAATCGCAAAAAGGAATATCCCCTTTTTTATTGTTACGATGAATCAATTATTAATTCTGTTATTGATATTTTGCATGCAAAATATGAACTGGACAAATTGATATCAGGTATGCCGGGAGTTATCGTAAATCAATTTATCAGAAGCAGTATTATTGAAGAAGTGAAATCTACTAATGACATTGAGGGTGTTCGCAGTACGAGAAAAGAAATTAAGCTGGCTCTTGA
>JBOFWD010000124.1:0-3814 GCA_051653445.1 Acidaminococcaceae bacterium
CAGAACAGTATGAGATTGGCATGGTCATTTGAAGAAGTTGATGAAAAACTGAAAAGCATCATGCTCAATATTTATAAAAATTCAAGTGCGGCGGCAGAAAAGTATGGGCATAAAGACAATTTG
The DNA here is from genome assembly GCA_051653445.1 of Acidaminococcaceae bacterium. Taxonomy (GTDB): domain Bacteria; phylum Bacillota; class Negativicutes; order Acidaminococcales; family Acidaminococcaceae; genus RZYP01. Next base: position 124 of record JBOFWD010000124.1, read on the forward strand.
GTAATTGGCGCTAATATAGCAGGATTTATTAAGGTAGCAGAAGCAATGAAAGCACAGGGAATTGTTTAAATATTATTGTTTAAGTAAAAATAAAGAGTCGGGGATAGTTCAAAAACTATACACGACTCTTTATTTTCATAAAAATTATATAAGCAGGTATTTAAATTTTCAAGTTTGAGGAATATAATGCTAAATAAGAATGTTACTATTTAGGAGGAACTATGGATACTATAGTTGATGTTTTGCGAAGCAAAGGTCATAAAATTACGTCTCAGAGGAGAGCTGTTATAAATGCTTTGTTAGAATGTGGTGAATTTCCGACTGCGTTGCAGCTATTGAATTATGTGAAAAAAATGCAGCCGGATGTTAGTTTGGATACTGTTTATCGAAATATTAGTTTGCTAAAGGCGCTAGGCCTTGTAAATGAAATTCAGACAGGTGCGCAGGAGGGAAGTCGTTTTGAAATATTAAAAGAAGGGGATCATCATCACCATGTTGTTTGCCTAGGCTGTGGCAAGGTGCAGTGCCTTGATTTTTGTCCTATTGGCAGCACTGAGATAGAACAGGTGGAGAAAGATGGATTTTCTGTTGTTTCTCATTCGCTTGATTTCTATGGATATTGCAAGGAATGCCAAATGGATAAATCGTAATGCTTAATTTTTATTATTTTATTGAATCCTGGAGGAATAAGAGTGTATAAAATCATGCGTTTTATTTTAGTTTTAACAATTAGTCTGTTTCTTTTTGCTGGCTGTGCCCGAGATGACAAAAGAAATAATGTAGCAAATAATAATCTTATCGTCGTAACTTCATTTTATCCAATGTATATTTCAACAATCAATATTACCAAGGATGTGCCTGGAGTGGAAGTTGTCAATATGACAAAACCGCAAACAGGTTGTTTACATGATTATCAATTAACACCGGAAGATATGCGAAAACTGGAAAAAGCAAGTGTTTTTGTCATTAATGGTGCTGGTATGGAATCTTTTGTGGAGAAAGCTGTTAAGCAACAACCGAAATTAAAAATAATTGAAGCAAGTAAGAATATTTCGTTGTTAAAAGATCAGAATGGCGAAGATAATCCCCATGTTTGGGTCAGCATTTCAGATGCGATAATACAAGTCAATAATATAGCTGAGCAGCTTGCAGCAATTGATTCCGTCAATGCCGAAAAATACAAAAAAAATGCAAATGAGTATAATAACAGGTTGCAAGCTTTAAGAGCTGAAATGCATTTAAGCTTGGATAATGTAAAAACAAAAGACATCATAACTTTTCATGAAGCATTTCCCTATTTTGCGAAAGAATTTAATCTTAATGTGGTCGGTGTTATTGAAAGGGAGCCAGGCAACGAACCATCGCCAAAAGAAATAAAAGATACTATTGCTAAGGTCAAAGAGTTAAAGATAAAGGCTTTGTTTGCAGAGCCACAATACCCCTTAAAATCAGCGGAACTAATTGCAAAGGAAACAGGCGCCAAGGTGTTTACACTTAATCCAGCAGTCACGGGAGAGGCTAAACCAGAAGCTTGCGATGACTATATTGTTATAATGAAAAAAAATCTTGAAGTGCTTAAAGGGGCATTGGAATGATGAGTAATGGAAAGGCAGTAAACGAAAATATATGCAGCAGACTTTGCTGTACAAAAATTGAAAATTTTGCTGTTAATTTTGGCGCAACAAAAATCTTTGAAAATGTGAATATGCATATTCACTGCGGCGAACTTACAGCTATTATAGGAAAAAATGGTTCTGGTAAAAGCACTTTGTTAAAAGCAATACTGGGGGAAATTAAACATACTGGTGATTTAAAATACCTTGATGAAAAAGGCATTCGCACCGGACATCCTTGTATTGGCTATGTGCCACAGCATCTGAAATTTGACATTGGCACGCCGACAAGTGTTTTGGATTTGTTTAATAGTTGCCTTGCGAAAATGCCTTCGTGGCTATGGTGCAGTGAAAAAATGCGCAAAAGGGTAAGCGGAAACCTTGAGCGAGTCAAGGCATGTCATTTGATAGATAGAAGACTTGGGGCTTTATCAGGTGGAGAGATGCAAAGGGTGCTTCTTGCCTTGGCACTTGATCCGTTGCCTGATTTATTGCTTCTTGATGAACCGGTTTCAGGAATAGATCAAAATGGGTTAGAGTTGTTTTATGATATGGTTTCAGAACTAAGGTCCAAACATGATCTTTCGATTATACTTGTTTCACATGATTTTGATTTAGTATACAGGTATGCTGACAGGGTTATTTTATTAGATGGTACAGTTATTTGTGCTGGTACACCGGAAGAGGTCTTTAACGATGAAAAAACCAAAAAAGTATTTAAAAAGACATTGCCGATTAGTATAAAGAATAAAAACAAACAAGGAAATGAGGAATGCTCATGCTAGAAGGATGGTATGCATTTGTCGATGCTATGCTGCCGTTTGAATGGTTAGCTCACAGCTTTATGAAAAATGCTTTCCTGGCCATAATTTTGGTTATGCCATTGTTTGGTCTTTTAGGAACGATGGTAGTCAGTAACAAGATGGCATTTTTCTCAGATTCTTTAGGTCATGGAGCTTTCACTGGCATTGCATTAGGAACATTGCTTGGATTTATCAAACCATTGCCTGCAATAATTTTGTTCTCGTTGTTTTTTGCAACTCTTATTACCATTATAAAACATCGTTCAACGGCTTCTAATGACACAATAATTGGAGTTTTTTCTTCTTTTGCGATTGCCTTGGGTTTGATAATAATGTCGCATAGCGGAAGTTTTGCCAAATATTCATCCTATCTTATTGGCGATTTGCTTAGCATAAGTCAGGATGATCTTTATATGATTATCATTGTTTTTTTTGCTGTTATTTTTATGTGGGCAGTTATATTTAATCGGCTTTTGCTTGTCAGCATCAATGTTTCTCTGGCTGCCAGCAGAGGCGTTAAAACGTTGCTTTGTGAAATATTGTTTTCGGCTGCTTTGGCGATAATAGTTGCCATCAGTATTCAATGGGTTGGCCTTTTGATTATTAACTCCATGCTTGTGCTTCCGGCAGCTGCGGCTCGTAATATAAGTAATAATATCAGACAGTATCATTTTATTTCTGTATTGATAGCGTTGGCTTCAGGCATTGCAGGATTGGTAGTCTCCTATTATGGCAATACAGCAACAGGTGCAACCATAGTTCTTTTTGCTTCTGTTGTATTCTTTTTTACTTTCATGATGCGACAACGCTGATTTTCCTAGGGTATACAATGTTGAATGGAAGAATAATAATGATAAGTGAGATGATAATATTTCAAGGTTTCTATTTATAATTATATGAATTTTTGTTATTATCAAAGTTAGATAAATAAAAATATTGGAGGCTACCAATGATAAATCAAGAAGTTGTTCAGAGAATCGCCAATATTGTTGGCAAAGAGCATACTTTGGATTCAAATCTCGACCGTTTTGGTTATTCGTATGATTCATCCTTTGTACCATTGTTTCCTGCAAGCGTGCCTGATTTGGTAGTAAGACCCCGTACTACAGCAGAAGTTTCAGAAGTAATGAAAGTGGCTTATGAAAATGCCATACCAGTCACTGCACGTGGAGCTGCAAGCGGTCGCACCGGTGGTTCCATCCCTCTCAAGGGGGGCATTGTGCTTTGTCTTGATCGTATGACGTCTGTTATAGAATTAGATGAAAAAAATATGAT
>JBOFWD010000125.1:0-42861 GCA_051653445.1 Acidaminococcaceae bacterium
GGTTATGTTCAGTTTTCAAGGTTCTTGCTCGCCGCTATCGGCGACTTGACTATAATATCACTTCGCGTCGATGCTGTCAACACTTTTCTTGGAAAACTTTTTTGAAGTTTTCTTTGTGATATCCGCTCCACAACTGGAGCTCTTATATATTACCACTTGGGCTTATGCAATGCAAATGCTCATTTCCCGTTATTTCCTGCTTTAGCGCAGTTTGGCAGCCTTTTCCTCACTAATCATCAGAGATTCGCTATTATCCTTTGTTTTTCTAGGCATGTTCAAGCAAATCCGGATTATAAACTCATTTATGCCTTGTTCGTTCGCTCTATTGGGAACGAATAAAGGGTAAATAGAAAAACAGCACCGATTTCTCGGTGCTGTTTTTAAAATTGTTTTGAAATTAACTATAATTTTGCTTACAGTTTATGACGCATATGAGGGAATAAAAGCACGTCTCTGATGGATGAACTGTCGGTTAGCAACATAACTAGTCTATCTATGCCTATGCCAAGACCACCTGTAGGCGGCAAACCATATTCAAGCGCATTGAGAAAGTCTTCATCCATCATGTTGGCTTCTTCATCGCCATTGTTTCTTTCTTCAACCTGCTTCAGGAAACGTTCACGCTGGTCAATAGGATCATTCAACTCGCTGAAGCCATTGCACATTTCCCGACCATAAATATAGGCTTCAAAACGGTCAGTAATCTCAGGGTCAGCAGCACTGCTCTTAGCCAAAGGAGAAATTTCCTTCGGATGACCTGTGATAAAGGTAGGTTGAATCAACTTGTCTTCCACATGTTCATCAAAGCATGCATTAATGATTTTGCCTACACCAAAAGATTTTTCTATAGGCACATTGATACGTGCCGCCATCTTGCGGGCTTCTTCAATGTCAGTAACGCCGGTAAAGTCTTCTCCGGTATACTTGGCAACAGCTTCAATCATTGTCATTCTCTTCCATGGCGAGGCCAAATCTATTTCCTGACCATTATAGGTAATCTGCTTGGTTCCAAGTACCTTCTCGGCAGTTTCTGCAATGATAGTCTCAGTTAGATCCATCAAATCATTGTAATCCGCATAAGCCTGGTAAACCTCTACCATGGTAAATTCCGGGTTATGTTTGATATCAATTCCTTCATTGCGGAAAACGCGCCCTAATTCATAAACGCGTTCGAAACCGCCAACAATCAACCTTTTCAGATACAGCTCCGGAGCCACACGCATATAAAGTTCCATGTCTAGCGCATTGTGATAGGTTATGAAAGGACGAGCGGTCGCGCCGCCAGCTATGGCGTGCATAATAGGTGTTTCTACTTCCAGAAAATCCTTGTTATCCAAGATCTCGCGAATACTCTTGATAATCTTGCTGCGCTGCAGGAATGTCTTACGCACATCCGGGTTAACAATCAAATCAACATAGCGCTGACGGTAACGAGTCTCAATGTCTTTAAGACCATGCCATTTTTCAGGCAATGGGCGCAGCGCTTTGGAAAGGATTTCCAAAGATACTGCTTTAATGGAAATTTCGCCCATATGGGTGCGGAAAACCGTACCACTGACGCCGACGATATCGCCAATATCCATTAACTTTATTACGCCATAATTTTCTTCGCCCAAAGCGTCCTTCCGGACATATAACTGAATACGTCCGGTTTTATCAAGCAAATCCAAAAAAGCTGTTTTGCCATGACCGCGAATAGCCATTATTCTGCCAGCCAAACGCACTACGGTTTCTTTTTCGGTAAGTTCTTCAAAGTTATCTGTTATATCCTGGGTATGATGGCTCCAGTCAAACCTACGACCGAAAGGTTCCTGTCCTTGTTCAGACAGTTGGTTCATCTTATTTATGCGGAACTGCATTTGTTCATTAATTTCGGTTTCAGTCAAAGGCTCTTGTTCAACTGCCTCCGGGGTGTTTTTTTCTTCTGACATCCTTTTCACTCCTAAGCATTATTGCAATTTAATCGAATTATCGCTACTCAATAGCGACAATTTTATATAAAAGACCGCCGGCAGGTGTTGGCACATTAACCTCTGCCCCAACTTTCTGTCCTAAGATAGCCGCGCCAACAGGTGATTCATTGGAAATGCGATTTTCAGACGGGTCAGCCTCAGTGGTACCTACAACGACATAGGTTTCTCTCTCGTTAAATTCCATATCCTCAACGACTACCTTAGACCCCAATGTTACAACTTCCCTGCTTATAGAGGCATCATCGATAATTTTCGCGGTACGGATCATTTTTTCCAGTTCAATGATTCTGCCTTCAACAAAGGCTTGTTCATTTTTTGCGTCATCGTATTCGGAATTCTCACTTATATCACCGTAAGAAATAGCAACCTTGATTCTTTCAGCAACTTCCTGACGTTTAACAGAACGCAGGTTTTCCAGTTCGTCCTCCAACTTTTTCAATCCGGCAACTGTAAGAATTGTTTCTTTATCTGCCATTGTCTATGCCCCTTTTTTTATGAAAAATTTCAGTATATTCACTGCCCTCAATTATAATTTTTCGGGCAGGGCTTGTCAACCTTTAGACATTAGGCGCGCTAAGCCCTATATTGGCAATTTGCTGAATTGACTCAATTTCTTCTTCAGTGACCGGCTTTTCAAAATTACGAAAACCAGCAAGCCTAAATTCATGTTTCTTAGCTAATTCAGCAATAGTGTCAATTTGTTTTATGGATAAGTCTCTGCCTAATGTAAAATTTTCATATCTTCCTTCCAAAGCAAGGATCATCGTCTCTGCCATGCAGGCGTAGGACATTTGCGCTGGAAAACCAAAGTTAAAACCAAAATCAACATTTCCCGGTACCCGGATAACACCGCCTTCAATAACCAGGACGTCCTTGCGAGCAGCAGAAACTTCCCTTGAGACATTACGTGGACGTGCAACATCACAAACTACAGCTCCCGGTTTGAGATCTTTAGGCTCAATCAGACAATCTACCGCACTTGTTACGGTAATAACGACATCTGCATCTTTTAAGCTTTTCTTGACATCATTCGAAGTTGTCAGCTGGCCTTTAACATACGGCTTCATTTCAGCCGCCAAAACTTCCAGTCTTTCCTGATGCCGAGCCACCAGTGTAATATCCTGAGCCTCTCGTGCCAGGATTCTTGTGCAAGCTGCACCAATAGAACCAGTAGCACCAATAATTGCCACATGAGCCGTTGATATATCCTTGCCCATAAGTCGTACTGCCTCACGCGTTCCCTGCAGTGCTGTTGCTACCGTATAACTATTACCGCTGGTTACAGCAATATCAACATTTTTAGCGATAGTAATACCGGCATCGCCAACTATAGAAGTAAAAGCACCAAGGCCTACGATTTTTGCCCCTAAATCCTGTGCTAGCTGACAAGCCTCAATAATCTTACCAGTTACATATTCTTCAGGCAAAGTAACCATCTGTCTGGCAGTCAGCGGACATGCAATAAACCAGCCTTCTGCCTCGGCATAAGGCGAACGGACTCCCGTAATATGCGAAATTTTAAAAGACTTAACGTGCTTCATCGCACCTTCGATCCAGGAATCCGGCAGATAGCGCATTATTGGGAATTTGCGCGCAAAATCATCAACCGCCAGCGGATGAAGAACAAATGCGAATTTTTCCATTAAACTGTCTCCTTTACACTAAAATATTCTATTCCCGGCTGGATATCGTATTTTTTTAATAATTCTTCATACTCTTCTGCTTCTAAAGGCGTATGTCTGCCTGCAAGCGCAACCAACGCTGCTTCCAAAACATTCGTGCCAAAGCTGCGTCCATTAAAATTCGGAGTTGTCGTAATCAAACAATGGACACCCACCCTTTTAAGCAATTCTCTGTCCTCTTTTGTAACAGTATTAGTAATTATTGTTTTTCCAACCATGTTTTCAGGCATAAACTTACGAATAAAATGAAAGTCGCCTGCAATTATCTCATTCTCCAGAAAGTATTTTGGATAGCGTTCCACACGCTGCGTTTGCTCTTTGCCTACGGGATAAAACCAGCTGACAGGCATTTTAGTAATTATAGGTGCAACAATACTTGCTATCCAAGCTAAAACTTGTAATGATTTGATTGGCAAATTAATACCTAAACCAAAAATGAGATCACCAAAAGTAACGTCTGCCCTAGTTGCTGTCAAAGCTTCAGCCATGCCAAAGCGATCAACACCACAGACCAACAGTACCTTTTTTCCATAAAAATTTATTATACCATTTTTCTCCAAATTAGCAATTACGATGCGTTCAAGTGAGTTTTTCAACCCACTGCCATCGAGCACTGGTGTCTTTTTGGCCTTTTCAATCAGTTTTGCCGATTCGCGAAAAGTATAGCGTTTACCGCCTGCAAAAACATGAAGGTCTGTCCCTCCCAAACCGATGGCATCAACCTTGCCATCATAAGCCGCAAATAAATCGCTGGCCTTTTTCTTATCACCATCGGTTCCCCGTCGCTCAATGCGAATGACTTCACCGTCAAAATTTTCTTCTGTAACAGCGTCCCGTGAACTCGAACCTAAACTAATGCTTATCACACTTTTCAAATTCATGGCACCTTCTTAATTTTTTGCATAATATCTTTGATTAACTGAGGTTCGAGAAACTTATCCTCTTCAATCGGTGACTCTCCCATTGTTATGCCTATAACATGTTTGTCGATAATGGCTTCGGCAAGATTAATCCTCATATTGGAAGCGGCGACTATAACTATATCACTTTCTCTCAATTTGGCAACAATTGTCATTACCTCATTAAATAGCTGCACACCGTTTTTATCGCGCAAAAAAGCCCAGCGTTCCTTATCATTGAAGACAACGGAAAATTCTATACCCTCCTGTGCTGCCAAAGAAAGTATTTCGTCCTTATTGCTTATAGGGAAAGCGACCAATGCAATACGCCCGCCTTTGCGTATTTCTCCTAAACTTTCCACCCTCGAGACAAACGCTCTGTCCGTTGCATATGCCTTAGCAACCTCCTGCTGTGAAAAGCCCTGCATTCTCAAATCCAGCATGGCATCTATTTGTTGATGTATTCTATTTTTATTAATCAGTTTGTCACCAATACGTATAGGTTCCATTTCACGCCTTCTCCACTCACAAAATAAAGTGTGCACAGAATGTGCACACTTTATTTTAGCATAAGTATTATGTATTCTCAATATCATTTTGAGCAGAGATTCTTATTCAAAAATCGTTCAGGTCTATTTTTCTGCCATATTCCTTTAGCATAGACTTGCAATCTTCCCGGGATTCTATTTGATTGAACTTAGCACGATATTCAGCAGCATGCGGCAAACCTTTAATATAGGAATTTATATGCCTGCGCATTTCTTTGACAGCAACTGTTTCTCCTTTATGGTCAACCAACATTTCCAAATGCCGTATTATCATTGCAAAACGCTTGCTTACCTCAACATGCTGTGGCAATTCCTGGCCGAGCAGCATCGCTCTCAACTCCTTGAAAATCCAAGGATTGCCATCTGCTCCTCGCCCCACCATCAAACCGTCACAGCCTGTCTCAGCTAACATACGCGCTCCATCAGCCGCGCTTTTAATATCACCATTACCAAAAACAGGAATGCCGACCGCTTGCTTTACGTCACGAATTACTGCCCAATCAGCTTTGCCGGCATAAAATTGTTCTCGCGTTCTGGCATGCACGGCCACCGCGGCAACCCCCGCCTTTTCGGCTTTTCTTGCAATTTCCACTGCGTTGATGCTTTTATCGCTCCAGCCAGAACGAAATTTCACAGTAACCGGTATCTTAACAGCGTCTACCATGCGCGCCAAAATTTCATAGGCCAATTCCGGATTTTTCATTAAAGCCGAGCCATCACCATTATTGACAATTTTTGGCACAGGGCAGCCCATATTAAAATCAATCATGTCCGCGCCCGCTTTTTCCACCATGACAGAGGCTTGTGCCAACTCATGTGGTTCTGAACCAAACAGCTGGATTGCTGTCGGTCTTTCTGCTTCAGCAATTTTCAACATTTCAAATGTTTTGGAATTATTATATAAAAGGCCTTTGGCACTGACCATCTCTGAAACAGTGAAGCCACAACCTTGCTCACGGCAGATAACACGAAAAGGCAAGTCAGTAATACCCGCCATAGGTGCCAGTGCCAACGGCACTTCAAGCTCAATATTCCCCAGTCTCATCATTCACCTCAAACACAGAATAAGACCCGCACCAGCGGGTCTTATTCTTATTTAGAATTGCGTTCATGCAATATTCTTAAACCATCCAAAGTCAGGAAAGGTTCAACAACATTGATCAGCTTCGACTCGGCTGCTATCGTGTTAGCAAAACCACCGGTCGCTATAACAAAAGCTTTACCACCAAGTTCGGCTATCATCCTGCTGACAATACCATCCATCTGACCGACAAAACCATAAATAACGCCTGCCTGCATTGCTTTGACCGTATTACGGCAAACTACGGTTCCCGGTGTAATCAGTTCTATTCTTGGCAGCTTAGCAGCTTTTTGGAAAAGCGCTTCTGTGGAAATCCCTATACCGGGAGCAATTGCTCCGCCTAAATATTCACCAGTTGGCAATAAAGCGCAAAAGGTTGTTGCCGTGCCAAAATCAACAATAATCAGCGGTCCTTTATCCTTATATTTTTCGTAGGCAGCTACAGCATTAACGATGCGGTCTGCGCCAACCTCCTTCGGATTTTCATATCTGAGCTGCAAGCCGCTTTTGAGTCCCGGTCCAACAAGCATCGGTTCGATTTCAAAATAACGCTCGCACATGCGGCTCAATGGCACCAATAACGGTGGCACAACACTGGAAATGATTACATCTGTAACCTCATTCATGCTGACATGGCTATAACCAAACATGCTGCTAAGCAGAATACCATATTCGTCAGCTGTTTTTGATCTGTCTGTGGAAAAACGCCAGTGCACTAAAAGCTCGCTCTCCTGGTAAACACCGGCTACGATGTTGGAATTTCCCACATCTATTACTAATAACATCTTGTTTCCTCCCCATAGGTGGTAAATTAAAAATTATTTACGCGCCATCACAAAAAGGCCAGCGTCAATCAAAGCCTTCCTTACCTTTACACCAACATAGGTTGCGATAACTGTTTTAATTATATCAAAAGGAAGAAAAGGTGCAATAGCAATAAGAACTGATTTTTCCCAAGTCATCGGTTTATGTAAGAAATACTGGAAACTTAATTTAAAACCAATCAAGCCAATTCCATAAACCACAAGCATTGCCGTCAATAAATATATAAAAGTTTTGACATAACCAGCCTGCAGATTTTTTTCGGTAAGAAGCCCTGCCAGCCAGGAACAAACAATAAACCCAAAAATAAAACCGCCAGTCGGTCCAATCAACATAACCGCACCGGCCTGACCCTGATTAAAGACAGGCAAACCCAAAATGCCAAGAACAACCCAGACAATGATACTTATTGGGCCCCATTTATGGCCCAATAAAATACCGCTCAGCAAAACAACCAACGGTTGCAGGGTATGAGGGACCGGACCGATAGGAATAACGACATAAGAACTTATTATCATAAAAGCAGCAAAAATAGCTGCCAACATCATATTACGCAACTGCATTTTAATATTTTCCTCCTTCAGGGTGTGCTGATCTGATAGAAACGTCGCCGGCAATTACCTTTACTTTTTCGCCGCCTCTGTCTACAATAAGCAAACCTTCTTCATCAATATCCAAAGCTTTGCCTATATAAGTTTCATTCGGGGCAATCACTTTGACTTCTTTGCCCAGAGTAGTTGACCACCAGCGCCATTCATCGAGAATTGGTCCAAATCCTTCTGTGAGCGCCAATTCATAAAATTCTTCAATGTTTTTCAAAATCAAAGCCAAAAATTCTGCCCTGTTCACTTTTCTGGTCGTAAGATCAGCAAGAGAAACTACTATATCTTTCAAGTCATCTGCCAGACTTTCTACTGGAATATTTATATTGATGCCGATACCCATAACGATATAGTTGATGTGACCAAATTCAGCATTCATCTCAGTCAAAATACCAACCATTTTTTTATCCTCAACCAGGATATCATTAGGCCATTTGATACCGGCTTTTACGCCAGCATATTCATTAATAGCCCTAACTACTGCAACAGCTGCAAGCAGTGTACATTTAGAAGCTTCCGCAGGCATAAATGGTGGCTTCAACACTACTGAAAACCAAATACCGCGTGCATAAGGAGAAAACCAACCTCGTGCAAGACGACCCTTGCCGCCAACCTGTTCTTCCGCTATACAAACCAGACCATTTTCACAACCCGCATTTGCCAGCTTTTTGGCAACTTCATTAGTAGACGCTACGGACTCATCATAATTGATATTGTGTCCAATCCACTTTGTTTCGAGGCGTGTAACGACCTCTTCCGGACGCAAACTGTCAGGTGCGCTTTGCAATATGTAACCCTTCTTGGGAACGGAATCAATTATATAGCCGTTGTTTTTCAGGACCTGTATATGCTTCCATATTGCTGTCCGCGATACCTCCAGCAAAGAAGATAATTCTTCGCCGGAAACTGCCTTTGGGGCTTGTTTTCGTAAAACTTCCAATATACGCTGACGCATTTTACCACACTCCACTTTTTGTTATCCTAAGAATAGCAACAGGTTAACCTGTTGTCAAGCGATAAAAAAAGAGATTCCCTTTTTAAGAAGGGAATCTCTTAAATTCAGAATATTATTCCTTAGTGTTTGCAGAATGGGCAAGATCGGTTCCTGCCTTATCGGATGCTGGCTGCAAAACATCTTTTGCAGTTTTTATATCTTCCGGGTTTTCATTTTCTGCTGCAGGTGCCGGTTCAATCGGAACAGGTTCTTCTTTTGGCGGTTCCACCGGGTTTTCCTGTTTTGGCAGAATCTTGCCATGTTCCATCAATTGCTGTACTTCATAGCCTTCCAAAGTTTCGCGTTCAATCAAAGCTTCAGCTATCAAATGCAGTTTATCAATGTTATCCTGCAGAAGTTTGACCGTTCCCTGATAAGCCTCGTCAATAAATTGACGAATTTCACTGTCAATTTGAGCCGCAACTTCTTCACTGTAATCTTTGTCTCTACCAATATCCCTGCCCAGGAATACCTGATCTTGACGATGTCCGAAGGTAACTGCACCGAGCTTATCACTCATACCGTACTCGCAAATCATCTGACGAGCGAGACCGGTAGCACGCTGCAAGTCATTGCTGGCGCCGCTGGAAATTTCGTTAAGTACCAACGCTTCAGCTACACGTCCGCCGAGAAGCAGCTTCAGTTCGTCTAAAAGTTCACTGCGCGTCGCATAATAACGGTCCTCTTTCGGCAGACTCAGTGTATAGCCGCCTGCACGTCCGCGCGGAATAATCGTAACTTTGTGTACAGGGTCCGTATGGTCAAGGAGCATGCCGACCAAGGTATGACCACCTTCATGATAAGCTGTAAGTTTCTTTTCATTATCGCTAATCACGCGGCTCTTACGTTCTGGTCCCATCATAACGCGTTCTGCTGCCTCTTCCATTTCTGACATGGTAATTTTTTTCTTATTGCGTCTTGCCGAAAGCAAGGCTGCCTCATTCACAAGGTTGCTGAGGTCAGCGCCTGTAAATCCTGGCGTGCGCCTTGCTACAACATCCAAGTTTACGTCTTGGCCCATAGGTTTGCCCTTAACATGCACCTGCAATATTTCCTGGCGTCCTTTGATATCAGGGCGATCGACTACAATCTGACGGTCAAAGCGACCTGGGCGCAATAACGCAGGATCAAGAATATCCGGTCTGTTAGTCGCCGCAATCATAATGATGCCTTCATTAGCACCAAATCCATCCATTTCAACAAGCAGCTGATTCAGGGTTTGTTCACGTTCGTCATGTCCACCGCCAAGACCGGCACCTCTTTGTCTGCCGACAGCATCAATTTCATCAATGAAAATAATGCAAGGAGCATTCTTTTTGGCTTGTTCAAATAAATCTCGTACACGAGAAGCACCGACACCAACAAACATTTCCACAAAATCAGAACCGCTGATACTGAAAAACGGCACTCCTGCTTCACCAGCAACGGCCTTAGCTAATAAGGTTTTACCGGTACCAGGAGGTCCGAATAACAAAACTCCTTTTGGTATTCTTGCACCAAGTTCATTGAATTTTTTCGGTTGTTTCAAAAATTCTACTACCTCTTCCAGTTCTTGCTTTGCTTCATCGGCGCCAGCAACATCCTTAAAGGTAATTTTTACTTTCTCGTCACCGTACATCTTGGCCCTGCTCTTGCCAAAAGACATCACGCGTCCACCACCGCCCTGGCTCTGCTGCATCAGCAGGAACCAAATGCCAACAATCAGCAGCATCGGTAAAATAGACGAAATAATGTTCATCCACCATGGTGGCTGCGGCGGTAATTCCGCCTTTATTTCCACATCGTGACTGCGGAGTGTGCGGATTAATTCCGGATCTTCCGGAGCGATTGTAGTAAAATCAGCACCGGATTTCAGTTTGCCGGTAATAACATTTTCTACAATAGTTACTCTTTTAACTTCACCCTGCTGCACCTGAGTGACGAAGCTGCTGTAGGAAATATCCGTTTTATTGACGGTATTGGTTGAATAATACTCAATAATCCAGATGGCAACTATAATAATCAGCAAATAAAAACTGACATTTCTAAAAAATTTGCCCACAAAAATGCGCTCCTTCCTAACTTTTTGATACTATCACATTGTATAATGATACACTAATCTGATTTTGAGGACAAGTGCATTATTTTTTAGCAAACACAGCAGGTTTCAAAATACCTATAACAGGTAAATTACGATAATCGCCGGCAAAATCAAGACCATAACCAACTACAAATTCATCAGGAATTTCGAATCCCACATAATCAGCATTCATTTCGTTAACTCTTCTGGAGCCCTTGTCTAACAAAACAGCCGTTTTTACCGACAAAGGATTCCTGGTCAGAAGCAAATTGGAAATTTTCTCCAGGGTCAAGCCAGTGTCAATAATGTCATCAACCAGGAGAACATGCTTGCCTGCAATATTCTCATCCAGATCTTTGGTAATATTGATGCTGCCTGTGCTGACAGTGTTGTTTCCATAGGATGAAGATATCATGAAATCAAGTCTTACTGGCAAATCTATGTGTTTAGTCAGCTCAGCCGTAAAATATACTGCACCCTTCAACAATGAAACAACAACCAAACCCTGTCCTTGGTAATCCTTGGTTATTTGCTCACCAAGCTCCTTTATTCTCTTTTTAATCTCTTCTTCATCAAATAATACTTGCTTTATATCTTTGTGCATATTATTTTCCTCCTTCTGCAATTTCCAACAACAGCCATTCCTGGAAGTCTGTGCTTTCCTTCCACCCGGCGGCCTGCTTACCTAGCACCCATAATACCTCACTGCCGGAGCATATCAGCAGAAGCCTTTCTCGCTCGGCCTTTGGTATTTTCGCATCTATCAAATATTCTTTAAGCTTTTTGACATAACCATTTTTCTTTCTGAATTTGTCACCATTTTTTCTGTTCCGCACCTCTATTATACCAGTAACAAGATTGCTCGGATATACTGCCTGATTTATTGCTGGGATCGGTTTATTGCCTATTACTACAGTAACAGTCAAAATACCGCCATCATTGGGTAACTGCAGCTGACCGGGAACATTTAAAACTGCCGCGAACTTTTCTTCGGCCACTTCAGTTTTCAAGCGGCTTATGGTTAAGTAACCATAAGCGTATTCCGCCCTTACTCCCGGTAAGCTTAATCCCTTCCCGCTCTTTCCTTTTTTTATGAGTTGCCGCAAAGCCTCTACGTGCTTGCGTTCCAGTTGTCCATCGCTATTGTCGGCATAATTTTGAAAGGCAAGCATCAAAACCCTGGTTGATAAAGCCGGTGCCATCTCTAAAAAGCCCTTTACACAAAGTATATAGGCACCATTTTTTATCACGCTGTTCTCGCGCAAGTAATTATTCGCAAGTTCTTCCAGATACTCCTGATCCTGAGCAGCTAAATAAGCAGTAGTTGCTAACAATTTTCTTATTTGCGGGTTATATTTTTCAAGCATTGGCAATAATTCTTTACGAATACTGTTCCGTCTATAATCAGTACATTCATTACTGCTGTCAGTACACCAAACAATGCCTTGCTGCATACAGTAATCTTCCATATCCTTCCTGGCTGCGTCCAGAAAAGGTCTTACAACAAGGCCGTTTCTGGTCTGCATACCACGCAATCCTCGCGTACCTGCACCACGCAATAAATTCATCAACACCGTTTCTGCCTGATCATCCTGATGATGACCCGTGACTATTGCAGCCGCATTGAGCTTGAGGCAAGTTTCTTTTAGAACACGATAGCGCAGTTTGCGTGCTGCTTCCTCAATAGATAGCTTTTCCTGTGCAGCCAGAAGTTTTACATCAACATCTAACCTTATAAATGGCAAATTTCTTTCGCGACAGAATTTCTCAACAAAAAGAGCATCACTTTCGGCTTCCTCACCTCTTAAGTGATGCTGAACGTGACAGACGAAAATCTGCCAGCCTTCTTCTTTTCCTACTTGCTGCAGCACAGAAGTCATTGCCAAAGAATCAGCACCGCCTGAACAGGCGGCCAGAAGTACTGCTCCCTTTGGAAACAGTTCTTGTTTTTTTAAAACCCATTCCAGTTTCAGGCCAGTCGATTCCTCAGCCATACTGCCTCCTAAAAACAAAAGGGGGCACTCCTCAAGAGTGCCCAATGTATCAAAATTTAATCATTTCTGCGGCTAGCACCGCGACCACCGCGTTTTGATTCCGTATTCCGTTTCAAATCAAGCAACCTATCATCACTATCCTTAAGGAAACGTGATATCTTATCTTCAAAAGTAAGAGTCGGCACCACCTTTGGTGTAACTGGGCGACGTTCTACAGGTTTTCTGGGTGCTGGAGGCGGCATCAGCTGCTTAATTGATAAGCCGATTTTGCCTTTCTCATCTATTGACAAGACTTTTACTGTCACTTTGTCCTTTTCCTTCAAAAAATCATGAACGTCTTTGACATAAACATTGGATACCTCAGAAATGTGGATAAGCCCTACTTTTCCTTCCGGCAACTGCACAAAAGCGCCAAAATTAGTTATTCCAGATACTTCGCCTTCCACAATTGCGCCTACTTCAAGTGCCATAAAGATCAATGATCCCCCTTATAATTTTTGTTCTTGCGACTAATTATAACCTTCGAAGCAAATTGGTGTCAACCTGAAAAACAATTTACTGTTTTTCTTTAGTTGGTGCTTTCCCCTTTTCTTCAATAATAAACAAAGGTACTTCATCTTTGCCAACCATATTATGTTCTTCGCGTGCTAATTTCTCAATATATTTGAGATCATCAAGTTTTTGCCGTTCTGTTTCCAGCTTTTCCTGTTCTTCTTTTAACGACTCTATTCTTTTCTGAGTTTTCTCCAATTCTTTATTGACTTGGTAAATATTATATTCTTTATGGGCCAACGCCAGCAGAAAACATACGGCTATAAACAACAGCAAAAGCTTAAAGCCATTAATACGTCGTTTCTTTCTTGCTATCACTCTGACTCACATCCCACATACTTAATAATTATAGTATATCATTTCCGCAATCATTGTGCATATATAAAAAAACAACCTGTTGGAGAGCCAACAGGTTGCACTGTATTCAAGAATACAATCAACAATTATTATTTCTTGTCAACTACGTCTTTGAATGCTTTACCAGCTTTGAACGCAGGTACAACAGCTTTAGCTATTGTAATAGCTTCGCCTGTACGTGGGTTTTTGCCAGTGCGCGCAGCACGAACGCGAGGTTCGAAAGTACCAAAACCAATCAATTGTACTTTTTCTTCCTTTGCGACAGCAGTTTTAATAGTTTCGAGCAAAGCACCTACTGCCTTTTCAGAATCTTTTTTGGTCATACCGGTCTTTTCTGCGACAGCTGCAATCAATTCACTCTTGTTCACAATAAAATCCTCCTTGATTTTTTTATTTGTACGATGCCTAAGCTAGGTACATTACTGACTTATGCCTATTATTCGTTATTTCTCGCGTTATTCCTGCCTGTCAGCAAGTTTTTTTGCTGTTTTTTTAATTTTTTTCACTTTTTTTCGCTTCTTGCCACAATTTTTCGAGTTCAGCCAAAGAAAATTCTCCCCATTTCCTACCTGAAGCAATCGCTGACTGTTCGATAAAATTGAAGCGAGCCACAAATCTGTTATTGGCCCTGTTCAAGGCTGTTTCTGGTTCTATTCCAAGGTGTCTGGCATAATTGGCAATAGCAAAAAGCACATCTCCGATTTCCCATTCAACATGGTCATTGTCATTTTCAGCTACTGCTTTTGCAACTTCCTTTAGTTCTTCTTCTATTTTTTGCAAAACGCCGGTAGTATTTGGCCAATCAAAACCTACTTTAGAAGCCTTAGATTGTAATTTATAAGCTCGCATCAAGGTTGGCTGACCAGGGGATACGCCATCAAGAACCAAGGTTCTTTCTTTTTTTTCTTCAGCTTTGATTTTTTCCCAATTAAGAATCACTTCGTCAGCATTACCGACTTCAATTGTACCGAACACATGTGGATGACGGTTAATCAGCTTTTCTACTATGTCACTGATGACATCCTGCATAGCAAAAGCCCCTTCTTCCTCGGCAAGACGTGCATGAAAAACTACTTGCAGCAAAATATCACCAAGTTCTTCCCTCATGCCTTTAAGGTCTTTATTATCAATAGCCTCCAAAAGTTCATAGGTTTCTTCAATCAAGCCTTTACGAATGCTAGCATGCGTTTGCTCCCTATCCCAGACACAGCCTCCTGGTTCACGTAAAGTTTTAACAACATCAACCAAAGGCGATATATCCATTGTTCCTTTTTCCGAAACAGGCACATAGACTGTTGTTAAATGATCTATATTTTCCTGCCTGTCCAGTTCATAAAGCGGAATAGCTTTACATACTTCATCAGGCAGGCCTAGATTGCGCATGAAGAAAACTTCGTCTTCATCATCCATTACTTCCATCAGGTTCAACTTTAATTCAGCAGCAACCATTTTGCTGTAAACCTGCGTAATAATCAAAGGATATCTTCCTGCATCAAACAATAATTTTTCATCCGCAGCGTCTGCTATTCTAAGTCCGGTAATCGGATCCAGGTTCAGTTTAACATATGCCAAATCCAAAAAACTCATTGCTGGCAAAATTTCAAGTGTCAAACCATCCCTTGAGCAAGCTTCCCGCAACAAAACAACAGTTTTTTCTGCTACCAAAGGGCTGCCTGGAACTGCATAAACAACCCTGCTTTTCCTAGCTTCATTCAAAACATGATCAACTATTTTTGCGTAAACCTCTTCAAAGGTATGGCCTTTCTCATAAAAATTATCACAGCTGACAAAATGCATTTGCTGTGCTTCCAGTTCCTTTACCGTAGGATGCACGGATGTGCGCAAAATAATTTTTTCTGCGGTTTTAAGTGCGCGCTGCGTTTCTAAAGAAAGATAACCAATACTTCCAGGCCCCAAGCCCACTATTGTAAGACTGCCATTACTCATTTTTCATCCCTCATTAAATGAAGATTTTTACAAATTTTAATCAATCGATTGCCCAAAAAAGGTATCTTCGCCAATTCCGCCGTTTTCAACTCATTACAGCACACAAGCACTATGAAATATACTATGCTGCCGCTCAAAATTGCGAGTAAAGTGCTGATAGTATTGCCAGCTAAATATTTGCCAGCCTCAAGATAAGACAAATAGGCACAAATCCCCATCAACAAGGCT
The DNA here is from genome assembly GCA_051653445.1 of Acidaminococcaceae bacterium. Taxonomy (GTDB): domain Bacteria; phylum Bacillota; class Negativicutes; order Acidaminococcales; family Acidaminococcaceae; genus RZYP01. The sequence goes on from JBOFWD010000125.1 coordinate 15,739, forward strand.
GCCATAAATATTTTTGCCGCTGTTTTACCCGGAAAGGAAAAACTCGAATAACGAACAAGAAAAAACAGATTCAGGGCGGCTGCCAGTCCAAAGTTAATATTAGTAGCCCAAGCGGCGCCAACAATGCCATATGTCGGAAGCGCAGTCCACTGCCAAACGAGATATACCTTAAGCATTGTACTGATAATCATATTCAGCATCGGAATCATAGCCATGCCCGATCCTTGCAGCATCCCTGTAGTAATCTGATGCAAGCCCAGAAGCGAGATGGCAGGTGCCAGGTGCGCAATGGAGGAAGCAGCGGCTTTTGTTCCGTACAACAATTGCGAAATAGGCTCTGACAAAACAGCCAAACCAACTACCGCCGGAAAAGTCAGCAAAAGGCATAAGCGAATAGCCGTAAGCGATTTTTGGCGAATGGCTTCTGAATTTTGCAGTGCGTGTGCTTCAGAGATGGCCGGCACTATGCTGGCCGCCAGTGAAGCTGTTGGAATCGTCGCCAGCATAACAAGCGGCAATCCCATCCCGGCAAAATAGCCAAAAAGTGTTGTTGCCTGTTCAACTGTATGACCGGCGGCTTCCAAGCGTCCGGGAATAATCAGCATATCAATACCTGTAACCACAGGTAGCATGATGTTAGCGCAAGATACAGGCAAAGCAAGCTTTACCAGGCGCAGCGCAATTTCTTTGATGGGTTCTTGTGCAGCAACAGTGTTGACAACAGATAATTGCTTCCACTTTCTCTGGTACTTTCCATAGAAAAAAGATAGCACTACCAACCCTGTTACGGCTCCCGGAACAGCACCAAAAGCAGCGCCTGCCGCCGCATAATCGAGTCCATAAGGCAGTAGATAATAAGCGAGCACAACCATGGTTATTACCCTGACAAACTGCTCCAAAATCTGCGAAACTGCTGGCGCCGTCATCATCTGGTGACCCTGAAAATAACCACGGAAGCTTGCCAGAATCGTTGCGAAAAAAACTGCTGGCGTGAGCGCTATCAATGCCTGATAAGCTCGCTCATCGCGGATCACATTGTTGTCAATCAAAAACCCTGCCATTAAATATAATACTGCCGCAAAGAAAATACCGGTAACAACCATAAGGCCCAGAGAAACACGGAAAATTCTTCCTGCCCCCGCATAATCATTCCGAGCAATTTTTTCTGCCACTATAATTGAAATAGCTATCGGTATCCCTGCCGAAGATACTGAAACCATCAGCAAGTATACGGGGTAAGCCATCTGATAAAGGCCAATGCCTTCGCCGCCTAAAAGTCGAGACAACAATATGCGGTTGAAAGCGCCAATAAACTTAACCATCAGCCCAGCTGCAGTCAAAATCAGTGCGCCGCGTAAAAATTTGTCCTTAACCACGGCATTTACCCCTTTCTATTTTTCTTAATTATAAAATAAACAAAAATGTCTGTCATGTTTTATTCATGTCTCACAAAACGTAATAAGTTTTTTTCCAGCCATGACAAAGGGTCCGTTTTTATTCTTGTTGTTTTAAGAATCAATTGTGCTTGTGTACCGCTCCGGAACTTTATATAAGGACCGTTTTCTTTAATTACGGCCATAATACCTTCTGGGTCAGTCAAAGTATGTTCCGCAAAGGTAATACGGATTTCGCCCTGTTTAGCGACTATGCCGGTAATTTTGATTTCTCTGCACAGGCTTCTGATAGTGGCTACCTTCCAAAGCGTAACGACTTGTTCCGGCGGATTGCCGAAGCGATCGATAATCTCATCCATGAAATCTTCACGATCCTTATATTGCATATCTGCAAAGCGGCGATACAATTCCAGCTTATAACGCGGATTATCAATATAATCGTCCGGAATGTAGGCGTCAACATCAATTTCCAATACCGGATCGGGCTCCGGCTCAGCAATCGGCAAACCACTTTTCATCTGGCTGATGGTTTTTTCCAGCAAGTCACAATAAGCAGCAAAACCGATGCCTGCTATATGACCGTGCTGCTGTGCGCCAAGCAGATTGCCGGCGCCGCGTATTTCCAAGTCACGCATGGCAATGCGAAAGCCAGCACCTAACTCCGTGAAGTCTTTAATGGCCTGTAGTCTTTTTTCTGCAATTTCACTTAAAGCCTTGTTTCTTTTATAAACAAAGTACGCATAAGCCAGACGGGACGAACGACCAACTCGCCCACGCATCTGATAAAGCTGTGACAAGCCGAAGTTTTCCGCACCGTCTATAACGATAGTATTGGCAAGCGGTACGTCAAGACCATTTTCGATGATTGTCGTGCTCAACAACACGTCAAATTTCCCCTCATAGAAACCTATCATGGCATCTTCCAGCATCTCTTCCGGCATTTGTCCATGAGCAATACGAACAGCTATCCCCGGTACCAGTTGTCTTATTTTTTGCGCCAGGGTTTCCAGTCCCTGAACCCTGTTATGCACATAATAAACCCTGCCGCCGCGGCGAATTTCTCTTTCCAACGCCTCTTTAATCATAGCATCATTATATTCCGCCACATAGGTTTCCACCGGCAGCCTGTCCTCAGGCGGTGATTCAATAATGCTCATATCCCTGCCATTGACAAGAGCCAAATGAAGAGTGCGCGGAATTGGTGTCGCTGATAATGTAAGCACGTCGACGCCAACAGTCCATTTCTTCATCTTTTCCTTTTGACCTACGCCAAAACGCTGTTCCTCATCAATGATCAATAAACCAAGGTCGTGAAACTGCACGTCCGACTGTAAAATGCGGTGAGTACCAATCAATACATCAACCTGGCCTTCGCGCAGTTTTTTCAAAGTAGCGCGTTGTTCCCTCGGCGTGCGAAAACGGCTTATCAGTTCAACATTGACGCCAAAGCTCTCCATTCTTTGTGTAAAAGTCATGAAGTGCTGTTGAGCCAGCACCGTAGTCGGCACCAACACTGCGACCTGCTTGCCGTCTGTTACTGCCTTAAAAGCGGCTCTGATGGCAACCTCTGTCTTACCATAACCAACGTCGCCGCAAAGCAGCCTATCCATAGGTATCGGTTTTTCCATATCCTTTTTTATTTCTTCAATGGCCTGTAGTTGGTCGGGTGTTTCTTCAAAAGGGAAACCTGCTTCAAATTCCCGCTGCATTTCCGTATCGGGTCCAAATGCGTGGCCGGCAACAATTTTTCTTTGTGCGTAAAGCCTGAGCAGTTCCGAAGCTAATTCAGTAATTGCTGCCTTTGCTTTGTTCGTAATACGTTTCCAGTCCGAGCCGCCCATTTTTGACAATCTCGGTGCCTGTCCCTCATTACCGACATACTTATGTAAAAGTCCCACCTGTTCCACCGGGACATAAAGTTTATCATCATTAGCGTATAGCAAAAGCAGGTAGTCTCTGTGTACCTCACCGACAAGTAAAGTCTCCACACCTGCATAGCGTCCTATGCCATGCACGGCATGAACAACATAATCACCGCCTTTAATTTCCGAGAAGAACTGTACTCTGGCACCGCTCTGCTTGTGGCGTATACGTTTTTTTTTCCGAATGCCAAAAATATCATTTTCCGTTAAAAGAAGCCATGGTTCACCCCAGAAACGAAAGCCTGCACTTAGTTCACCGGCAAAAACGCTTATATGTTCAGGCAGATACAGCTGGCCCTCTTTCGCATAAACTGCCGGCAGTCCTCTGCCTTTCAAACTTTCTGCTATATTTTTAGCCTTGTCTACATTTCCCATCATGATCAGCGGAGAAAGGCCTTCATTAAGCCAGCCCTGCAAATCACTTACAAGAAACTCAAGATTCCGATTATAAGGTGCCAGTGCTCGTACCGGAATCGTAAATGTTTTCTGTGCGGCAAAGAAGCGATGAGGCAATGCCGAAATGCTAAGGCAACCATGTTCTTCGCATGCTGAGAAAATTTCTTCAGGCATGAATAAGCGAGCAGAATCCTGGACATTTTCCCCGAATAAATTGCGTAAAGTTTCAAAAATTTTAGCCGGTTCATCCATAATGATGGTTGCCGAAGGTGACAAATATGCAAAAACATTGGCATCATCTGCCTTTTCGTTTATTTCCAAGGAAACAATTTCCAAGAAATCCTTTACCTGTAAAGTTCGTTGATTTTTTATATCAAAACTGCGCAACGAATCGATTGTATCATCAAACCATTCAACACGCACAGGATCTGCTTCATTAATAGGATATATATCCATAATGTCGCCGCGCAGGCAAAATTGGCCCAAAGCTTCAACCTGGTCAGTGCGCTCGTAACCCATTTTAACCAGTTCGGCAATCAACGCTTCCTGCTCAGTAACCTCTGCCACTTTTACCACCAAATTGCTGTCAAAGATAGCTGTTGGAGCGGGCAATCTCTGTAAAAGAGCTTCAGCTGTCACAAAGCTTATACTGAAGCCTGCGGCCTGCATCGCCCGCAGCGCCATAACACGCTCTGCCGCAACTTCTTGGTTTTTGGCATCTGCTCTGACCCTCGTAAGATTTTCAGGATAAAGTTCCAGCATTTGCTGTTCAGGATAAAAATAATTAAGCTCGCGCCTATAATCACGAACCTCGTCACGTCCAGGCAAAACAAATACCAGGGGACCGCTTGTCTTGCGAAGTCCAGCCAGAGCAGCCAAAAAACAAGCCCTCTGCGTGTCAGCCAAGCCGAAAATATTCAAGCCCTTTAAGCCGGCGGAAAGAATTTCGCCGGCTTCACGTACAACATCTATTTTCTTTACTAGAGAAACAAGCTCTGCATGCATATAATTTCTTCGCCTTCTTAGATACGTTAAAAAAGGGCTTCAGCCAAAGCCAAAACCCTTCTCTATCTTACTATCAAACTCATTAAATCCTACAACTTACAATTTTATTTCCATTTTCTTTTTATCAAAAGTATGTACTGCATCTACAAAACGAACTGTACCTGTCATATAACGCATGGAAATAGTATGTGTACGCACACCATTACCAAAATAATGCAGGCCATTAAGCAGGTTGCAATCAGTTATTGCAGTGGAAGTAAACATACAGTCGTCGCCTTTTACCAGGTCATCCAGAGTCAGCACACGATTGATATCACCAATGCCCATTTTCAGGCAACGCGCTACCTGCTCGTCATCTTCAGGACAAAGACGAGCCTGGAAATCACCACCGAGACATTTAATGGCTGCTGCTGCCAACACGCCTTCAGGTGCGCCGCCTTTGCCAATATACATATGCACGCCCGTGCCTTCAATGCCGGCATTAACAACAGGATTAACGTCACCATCACTAATCAATTGAATGCGAGCACCCGCACGACGAACATCTTCAATGATACCTTGATGACGTTCACGATCAAGCACAACGACAGTCAAATCCTTGATCTTACGTTCCAATGCTGTAGCAACGCGTTCCAGGTTTTCCTGAACAGGAGCATCAATATTGATACAGCCTTTGGCACGTGGACCAACAGCTATTTTCTCCATATACATATCAGGGGCATGCAAGAGACAGCCTTTCGGAGCAATAGCTATTACCGCAATAGCACCAGGTTGCCCTTTAGCAACCAGATTAGTTCCTTCAACAGGATCAACGGCAATATCAACTTCAGGTCCGCCGCAACCGACTTTTTCGCCTATATACAACATTGGAGCTTCATCCATTTCGCCTTCGCCGATAACAACAGTACCACTAATATTAACGGTATCGAACATTTTGCGCATAGCATCTACAGCAAGTTGATCCGCTCCATTTTTATCACCACGTCCTACACTATGTCCGCAAGCTATAGCAGCCGCTTCTGTTACACGAACAAACTCCATTGATAATTCTCTGTTCATTATTTAACACTCCTTCTAAGTATTTGTATCCTTATTTGGCATAAAAGCAGTAATTTAATATAAATTATTACACTTTATACAGTTTTACGCAAGAAAAAATCAGGCCAACTTCAAACCAATCATCTTTGTGCCAAGATAAAAAGGCATAAACATGATAATCATCAGCAAGAAAAGACTAAAGGCAACAATCGCCGCTGCTCTGAAAAAATTGATAAGATAAACAACCTGCAAGGCCCTGACAACCAGAAAAAACCACCATAGAAGCCCTGCTATACCTGCAAGCGGCAGCAATAGCAGCCAAAAACCGCCAAACCTCACACCCAAAAGCGCAACTGGCGTTAAAACCAGATAAGGCAATGTTGTAAAACCAAGAATGCAGAGAAAGCCACGGATATCTCCGCCCGGTGCGCCGCAAATATCGCTGAGGCCATGCAAAAAACAGCCATAACAAGTCAAAGCGACAAGCTTAACAAGCAACAACCCTATCAGAACAGCAAAGCGAACGGCTAAGGATTGGTCGGCAAAAAGCACATTCGTTATTACACCGCTAAAAGCACCTGCGCTGATTACAAAATAAAATAAACTTCGCCACATCGTCGGTTTCTTAGCTAATTCAGCCATGCCTTGCTTAGGTTCAAACAAAACATCAAAAGATTTTCTCCTCATGACTATCACCCCTCAGCGCGTGGAGTCTGCATCTCTAAGGTACGCGTTTGCTTTGTCAGATTCTCTGTTATCCTCCCAAAAATAAAATCTGATATTTCTGCACCCCAGATAGTCTGCCAAGGTTTCTGTTTTTTGAACTCTTTGACTTCTGGAGTCCCTTCGCTGCCAATCAAAGCACCTGTAGCATCCAATGCATCATAATAATTGCCTATCTCATCAACGAGGCCGAGTTCCTTGGCCTGTTTGCCTGTATAAACCCTTCCGTCTGCCAAAGTCCTGACTTTGTCAGCTGGCATTTTCCTGCCATCACTCACCACTCCTACAAACTGTTCATACATCTCATTGACCATGTTCTGCAATAATTCTTTTTCGGCCTGCGTCATCGGACGTTCATTGGAAAGAATATCCTTATATTGGCCGCTTTTAATCTTTGTGCCTGAAATACCTATCTTTTTGTAAAGTTCTTCTGTATTCATGTAGGGAATATAAACACCTATACTGCCAGTCAGAGTAGAAGAATTAGCATAAATTTTATCACTGCAGGCAGCCAGCCAATAGCCCGCAGAAGCAGCTGTATCGCCCATGGAAGTGACAACTGGCTTGCCGGTATCTGCTTTCAGCCTTTTGATTTCACGTCCGATTTCTTCGGCCGCAGTTACACTGCCCCCCGGAGAATTGATGCGCAAGAGAACCGCTTTTACGCTTTTGTCCTTAGCGGCGGCTCTTAATTCCGCCATAATATTACCGGTACTTGCCACATTTTCTGCAAATAAACCATCTGTAGCTTCACCCGCCATAATGGGACCTTCAATTCTTATCACTGCTACTCTGTTACCCATTTGTACGACAGGCTCATCATTGTTCTTGCCGCCCAAAAGCGACACCACAAATGATAAAATCGCTATCAGTAATACCGAACTTATAAAAATACGTTTCAACATTTTACTCACCTCATAAAAAATCCTGACTTAACCGCAAGGCACACAACCTAGTACCATCATTATAACCCAAGAGTTAAAATAATGACAGTCTGAGAAGACATATGGTTTTTTTCGGCCACATTCAACAGATGAAGGCAGGCCGCCGAAGCGCCTGCCTTAATTTCTCATCTTATTTAATTGCTGCTGCAATAAATTCCCTGAACAGCGGGTGAGGATTCGTAGGTCTTGATTTAAGTTCCGGATGGAATTGTACACCGACAAACCATGGATGCACTTCCTGCGGCAATTCAACAATCTCAACCAATCTGCCATTTGGCAAAGTGCCGCCGATAATCAGGCCATGAGCAACAAGGTCTTCTCTCAGGTCATTGTTGACTTCATAACGATGGCGATGACGTTCATGGATCAGTTCTTCTTTGTAGGCCTTTGCAGTCAATGTCTCTGGCGCGACTTTGCAAGGATATTGGCCAAGACGCATCGTGCCGCCTTTAATTTCTACACTCATTTGTTCCGGCATCAGATAGATAACAGGGAAAGCTGTTTTTTCATTGAATTCCGTGCTGTTTGCTCCTGTCATAGCACAAACATCTCTGGCAAACTCTATAACAGCGCATTGCATGCCAAGGCAAATGCCGAAGAACGGAATTTTGTTTTCACGCGCATATTTGACAGCCTTGATTTTACCTTCAATACCTCTGTCGCCAAAACCGCCCGGCACCAAAATACCGTCTACGCAACCCAGAACTTCCTCCATGTTCGTTTCCGGATTCTCAATTTTCTCAGCATTGACCCACTTCACGGTAAGATCGGCATCATTATAAAAGCTGGCATGTTTCAGAGCCTCAACAATACTAATATAAGCATCCTGCAACTCGACATATTTGCCCACAATAGCAATTTTCACCTTGTGACTATGCGGACGCAAAATGTTCTCGACCATCTTATACCAATCACTCATATCTTTTGGTTTGTCTTCAACATCTAACTTGCGCAATACAACAGCATCCATACCTTGCTGTTCCAGCAGCAGCGGTACCTGATAAATGCTGGCAGCCGTGATAGCCTGGAACACAGCATCTTGGTCAACATCGCAGAACATGGCTATTTTCTCACGCATATCCTTTGGAATCTCTTTGTCCGAACGGCAAACAAGGATATCAGGCGTAATGCCGATAGCGCGCAATTCTTTAACGCTATGCTGGGTTGGCTTGGATTTCAGTTCACCGGCAGCTTCAATGAAAGGAACCAAAGTAACATGAATATACAAGACATCATTCTTACCAACTTCTTTTTTCACCTGACGAATAGCTTCCAAGAACGGCAAGCTTTCAATATCGCCTACTGTGCCGCCAATTTCTGTAATAACAAAATCCGCTTCATCCTGATGTCCGACACCGTATATGCGTTCTTTTATTTCATTGGTGATATGCGGGATAACCTGAACAGTATGACCCAGATAATCGCCGCGTCTTTCTTTATCGATAACGGTTTGGTAAATGCGTCCTGCCGTCACATTTGAGTTTTTGGAGAGGTTAATATCAATGAAACGTTCATAATGACCGAGGTCAAGGTCTGTTTCAGCGCCGTCATCAGTTACAAAAACCTCACCGTGCTGATATGGACTCATTGTACCCGGGTCTACATTTATGTAAGGGTCAAATTTCTGTATAGTAACCTTAAATCCCCTGCTTTTCAGCAATCGGCCCAAAGAAGCAGCCGTAATGCCCTTGCCTAATGACGAAACTACGCCGCCTGTCACAAAAATATATTTAGTCATATTCTTCCTCCCCTGCTATTTTCACGACGCTGAAACGCCGCTAACTTATCAATATAAAATAACTACATTCTTTCCGGTGCTGAAATACCCAAAATGTTAAGTGCATGTTTCAAGACGTGGCGAACAGCAACTACAAGGAGCAGCCTTGACTGCTGTACTTCAGGCTCTACCCCGAGAATACGGCACTGATTATAGAAAGAATGGAACAAACCGGCTAATTCATAAACATAATGCGCTACACGATGCGGCGCTCTTTCTTTTGCCCCGGCAGCAATCAATTCCGGATACTCACCAAGCTTCTTGATAAGATTGATTTCAACTTCCGCCGTTAAGGCTGTAAGCGGTGCCTTCGCATCAACAGCAATATTTTCATCCGCTATTTGCTTTAAAATGCTGCAGATACGCGCATAAGCATACTGCACATAGTAAACAGGATTATCACTTGATTTTTCTGTTGCCAGCGTCAAGTCAAAATCAAGCTGACTGTCAATCGAACGCATAATAAAGAAGAAACGTGCGGCATCTGTGCCAACTTCTTCAATCAGCTCATTTAGCGTAACACTCTGACCTGTACGTTTAGACATTTTGACCAGCTCACCATTACGGTAAAGGCTGACCATCTGTAAAATAAGGACCTCGAGTTGTTCCGGCTTATAACCTAAAGAACCAACAGCAGCCTTCATGCGTGCAATATAACCATGGTGGTCTGCACCCCACAGATTGATGACATGATCGAAGCCGCGTTCGAACTTATCTCTGTGATACGCGATATCTGCCGCTAAATAAGTAGGTATACCGTTATCCCGAATAACAACGCGGTCTTTATCATCACCATACTCTGTTGATTTCAGCCATAAGGCTCCGTCTTTCTCATACATGTGGCCGCGTTCCAGCAGAAAATCGCAAGCTGCTTTGATGCGCCCTTCTTCATGTAATGTTTTTTCGCTGAACCAGATATCAAAATCAACATTGAAAGCCTGCAGGTCTTCTTTCAAAGCCGCCAGCTTTTCTTTTAAGGCCAGAGTCTTAAATTCAAGCAAACGCTCTTCTTCTTCCATTTGCATGAATTTATCACCATAAATTTTCACAATGCGCTCAGCTGTATCAATGATATCAACGCCATGATAACCGTTTTCAGGGAATTCACATTCCACACCCATCAAGTCGAGGTACCTGGCATTAACAGAGGCCGCCAGGTTTTCAACCTGATTGCCGGCATCATTTATATAGTATTCACGGGTAACATTATACCCGGCAGCTTTCATCAGATTGGCAAGTGCGCTGCCCACAGCGGCGCCGCGGCCATGTCCGACATGTAAAGGGCCGGTAGGATTTGCGCTTACATACTCAAGCTGGATTTTTTCAGGATTTTCCTGTTTCAGATCACCGTAGGCATCGCCCTGAGCAAGAATATTACCAAGCAACCCATAAACCCAGTCCTGCTTTAAATAAAAATTAATAAAGCCTGGACCCGCGATTTCAGTTTTATCTATATAAGCACAAGCCAAATTATCAACTACTGCTTGAGCAACCACCCTCGGATTGCACTTCAAACTGCGGGCAGCCTGCATAGCAAAATTAGTGGCAAAATCACCAAACTCTTTTTGTGGCGGAACTTCCAAAACAACAGCTGGTAATTCACCGTCTTTAACTGTTCCGGCTTCGATTGCTTTTTGCGCAGCAGCCTTGATGCTTTGCGCCAATATTTCTTTAATGTTCACCCTCGTCTTCCTCCTCAATCACTATCGTCAAACTGATTTCATTAGGAGCATCGGCTCCTATTGCTGTACTATATTCAACGCACAATTTCCAGGTACCATCGACAAACTTAATGCCAATTTTTTCAGTTTTTACAACTACGGCAATATCCATATAAGGTGTTTTATACAAACTATTGTCTATTAACCCTATGGCAAATTCCTGCCTGTGCTCAAGTTTGCCGTGCCTCAATATGACTATGCGTTCCTTATCCCATTTTATTGTTGTCTTTGTTCCTTCCAGACCTGTAGCTGCATTTTCCTCATAGACAACATAAAACTTGCCGTCACGTTCAGTCATGCTGCCGAAAAAAACTGTCTGCAAGTGATCCTTGCCACTCAATCCTTTGGCATAGCTATCAATAGTAATCTTAACCGGCTGCACTGTTTTCACTCCACATAATGATAGAAGCCTGCCACCCTTTCATCATTGGAACCCATGTTGAAAAGAAAAGGAGCAAGCCCTCCAAAAGAATCATTTATAATTTGTACCCTTAAAAAACATTTCAGCTATATGGGAAAATCTTACATTTTGCCAAAATTTCTTTATTTATTATATATGATACTTAAGTTTTCCACAAGCATGAGAAGACTTTTTTATTCTTGCTTTTAACAAGATTTCAAAACTATTTTCACATAACTTTTCTTACCGCTTTACCAAAAAAAAAGCACCCGCTGTCTAAGGCAGCAGGTACTTATCCCTTTAACGCATATTTTCAATAAAATCTTCGAAACCGTCAACAAGAACAGGGTGACCGGTGCAGCGCAAATCACGAACAGAAGCGCCATATACCTCTGAAAAAGCATCGCCAATTTCGATATCCAAACCTTCTTTACGATATTCTTCCATCATTTTTACAATAAATTTGTTTATTTCATAAGTTTTATTGCCTTCAGCATCTGTTTTAACTTTGACATTGATAGGGATAATGCGTGTTTCAGGCTCGTATTTTTCTACAGTGACATTCCAGCCACCGGGAATAGGGGGCTGACGCTTTGCTAATATCATATATTCGGGTGTAAAACCAACATAAGCTTCCAAAGCATTGCTCAGTTTTGCTTTTTTAACAGGATAGCCGTTGGCCGCTCCCCATTTTACTATTTCATCACAAATCTCGTTATTATGAATTACGCTCGAAAAGGTTGCTGTTGCCAGAATCTTATTTTCAGCCATTACCACTAACCTCCCATATATAAACTTCTCTCATTTTATATCATTTTGTTTTTTTTTTCAATAAAAGCAAAACTTTTAAACTTGTGTGCGTGTGCTAGCTTGTCCAACATTTTGGGTACAGATCATTTTTTTTGCAAAAGTGCTATTAATTGTCAATTTTCTTACCCTATGATAAAATTAAACATCTAGGTAATATTTTTATAGCAAAGGAAAGGATTTAACCATGTTTGAAACATTGAAAGAAGACATTGAAGTCGTTATGCAAAGAGATCCTGCAGCAAAGTCAAGGCTGGAGGTATTACTTTGTTATCCTGGTTTGCATGCCATATGGCTTCATCGTCTGGCACATAAATTCTATAAACGCGGCTGGATTTTGTTGCCGCGACTAATTAATACTTTTTCCCGTTTTCTTACGGGCATTGATATCCACCCAGGCGCCCAATTAGGCAGAGGGTTATTCATCGACCACGGTATGGGGCTTGTCATTGGTGAAACGGCAGAGATTGGCATTAATGTCACCCTTTATCAAGGCGTAACTCTTGGCGGAACCGGTAAAGAAAGAGGCAAGCGACACCCGACGATCGGCGACAACGTAGTAGTTGCCAGCGGCGCTAAGGTTCTTGGTTCTTTTAATGTAGGTTCTAATGCCAAAATCGGTTCCGGTTCCGTAGTCCTTCACGAAGTACCGCCAAATTCTGTCGTTGTCGGCATTCCCGGTCGTGTGGTAACGCAAAATGGCAAAAAGGTATCACCTGAAGGCGGCATCGATCTTAATCATGATGTCCTTCCGGATCCGGTTGCTGATTATGAAACTGGAATGTCCGATGATATCAAAATGCTTGACAGCCGTCTGAAAGGTCTCGAAAAAATGGTGCTGTCGCTGCAAAAAAAACTTAACGAAAAAAGCTCTGATAACGAGGTAAGATAATGAGTAAAAAAATGACGATGCAGGAGGCAATAACGGAAGCAAAACGTTGTCTGAATTGCTCTCGTCCTCTTTGCCGCACCGGCTGTCCAATTGAAAACAATATACCTGAATTTGTTCGTGCCCTCAGTGAAGGCAACCTAGGCACGGCCTATGAAACTATTGCCGAACGCAGCAATCTTCCGGCTATTTGCGGACGTGTCTGCGCCCACGAGAAACAATGTGAAGCACATTGCATACTCGCCAAGAAAAACTCAGCGATTCATATCGGCAGTTTAGAGATGTTCATCGCTGACTTTGCCCATGAACATGGCTTGAATCCCGTGCCACCTTCTACCGGCAAACGAGGTAAAGTTGCCGTTATCGGCTCCGGCCCTGCTGGCCTTACCGTAGCAGGCGACCTTGCCAAAATGGACTTTGCCGTCACTATTTTCGAAGGCCAGCCTGAACCGGGCGGTGTTTTACTTTTTGGCATTCCTGAATTCAGACTTGAGAAAAAGGTTGTTCGCAGAGAAATCAACATCCTGCGAAAATTGGGCGTAGAAATAATTACCGAAAAACTGATTGGCCCCGACATGACTGTTGATGACTTGTTCGAACAAGGTTATGATGCAATTTTCATGGGTACCGGCACAGCTCTGCCGCGCACCCTTGATATACCAGGTCAGGAACTTTCCGGTATTATTACCGCTACTTACTTCCTGAAAGTAGTTGTTTTGGCTGATTCTGGCAAGCTTGATAAAAAAGAGCTGCTTATCCATGATAATGATAACGTTGTCGTCATCGGTGCAGGAAATGTTGCCATTGATGCTGCCCGGACTGCTATCAGACGCACTTCGGGAAATGTTACCGTTCTTTACCATAAAACTGCCGAAGACATGACCTGTCTTCCTTCCGAGTACGAAGCTGCTCTTAAAGAGGGCGTGCAATTTAATTTCTTGAAAAAACCTCTTGGTTATCTCAATAAAAAGCAAATGCGTGCGCTCACCAATACCCGTGTGAAACCCTCTTCCACTGCCGAAACAGAATTGGCTGGACTGCTCGTTCAGAATATAGTAAAAAATCAAGAAGGCATATTTGCAGAAACAGGTGGACAGGAAATCATACCTTGTGAATCTGTTATTCTTGCAGTTGGCCAAATGCCGGCTGCGCGCATTGTTTCGACAACGAAAGGCATTCAGGTTGATGATCGAGGTTTCGTCATTACCAAAGAACGCCCTTACGGCATGACCACACGAGCCGGTGTTTTCAGCAGCGGCGACGTCGTGCATGGTCCAAAAACTGTTGTTCTAGCCATGAAAGAATCTAAAAAAGTTGCTGCCGGCATTGCCCAATATATTGATGCCAAAAAACTTCTTGCCGCATGTGAAGATTAATCCTTAAATCAAAAAATCCGTATAGATGACTACAGTCATCTATACGGATTTTTCTATTCTTTTCTCACGTCAAAACAACATGTCAGACAGTATCCTGCCAAATTTCCAATTCTTCGCAGAAGTCTTCCCAAAGATCCGGTAGAACTGTTTTTGCATGTTCTACCTTTGCGCATTCCCAGCCCTTAAAAAGAATTAGTTCGCCCTGCAGGCTTTCCGGACTGGCGGCAGCAATTTTGCTGACCAGTCCATTATTAATAAATTCATCATGCAAAAAACCCAGGATATCCTGCAATTTTTTTAACTTACGCAACATATTGCCGGTATTTTGGTTGATTTCCGGCAAAGTCATCATTACATAACGGAAACGTTTGACTTTTATTCTAATTTTATGCATTTCAACCATATTCGAAAAATCCGGATATTTTTTAGTCAAAGCTGTCAAGCTCTTGCTCCACTCTTCAATACGGTCCCACAAAAACGGTTTGAAATCTTTATCGGCATAAGGTATTGTGAGCGGCTGACCTTGCAGCCAAATGCATAAATCAGCAAGTTCATATGTGATATCACTTAAAGCAAGCTCCTGCTTGATGCGCTGAGCTTCATCATTACGCGCCCGACACAAAAGTTTCTCCAGTTTATCAGGGTACATTTCTTTATCCTTGTCCAACGCTGTCTTAATTTTTTCAATGGCCATCAGCGCAACATCAAGCTCCCGTAAACAAGCTAATTGTTCACCATACTTACGCAGATTATTTTGCCAAAGCAAAAATTCTCCCCTTCGTAACGCAGGTTTGAAAAAAGTTAAGCAAGAGCGAAGTCTTCTCACTTTTACCCTAAGTTGTCTGAGAACAATGCGTTCTAAAGGTTTGTGCAAAAAATCAGACCATCCCTGATTTACCAGGAAAATCTGCCAAAACAAATGGCTGCCAAGCTGAGATTTGAAATTTCTTTCCTTATATTTATCTGTCAAAACAGCATTAAATGCACCTTGATTCTGTTTAAACCTATCATATACATTTGGTTCAACCAATACCATTGGAAAATCCCTTAATATTGTTTTCAGCAAAGCCTTAAGCTGCTCTTTGCTTTTTTCGTTATAGACAAAATAGATATCATTTTGCCGCATGCTGCAGTTATTACTTATTACATTGCCTTCTTCAAAACGTATAGACAGTTTGAGCTCACTATCGCTGGCTTTGAGTTCCCTGCGCAGGAAAAAGCGTTTAACAGTCTGTTCTTCGCCATGCAGCACAACTTTTTTTTCTTCTTCCAGTTTCTCTATCGGCTGAACTACAAAAATCCCTTTGCTGTTTATTTTAGTTAGCAAATCATTGTTGTTAAAAGACGCTGCACTCTGCAGGCACAACTCTCTTTTCATATGTCTGCCTCAAAAACAGCTTGCATTATTCGAATACCTCTGCCGGCATCTCCTTGCCTTCCAAAGCAGCGAGAATATTTTGAGCCGTAAGAAGCGCCATAGCATCTCGCGTTTCCACCGTGGAAGTGCCTATATGAGGCGTGATGGTTACGTTTGGCAAGGTCAGCAAAGGATGGTCACCCGGCAAAGGTTCAGGTTCAACGACATCCAAGGCTGCAGCGGCAATCTTACCTTCTTTCAGCGCCTTATAGAGCGCCATTGTATCAACAACTTTACCGCGGGAAGTATTGATAAGACGTACAGATGGTTTCATCATGGCAAATTCATTGCTGCCAAGCAAACCTTTTGTTTTTTCGGTTAACGGAACCATTACCATAATAAAATCAGAAACAGACAGCAGCGTGACAAAATCCACATAGCGTACACCAAGTTCTGCTTCATCAGACCTTCTATGTGTATTATAATAAACGATCTTCATCTTGCTGGCTTTAGCACGTGGCACAACCGCACTGCCGATAGCACCCAAACCAATAATGCCCAACGTTTTGCCGGCAAGATCAACGCCAAAACCCAAACCTTTGTGTTCCCCCCACGCACCGCTTTTCACATGTTCGTGGCCGCGGACAATCATTCTGGCGCTATCCAGGAGCAAGCCATAAGCAAGATCAGCCACAGCATCGACCAAGACACCGGGAGTATTACCGATACGCACCCCATGTGCCTGGCAGGCTTTGACATCGATATTGTCATAACCTACTGAAGCTTGTGCAACCACCTTTAGTTTCGGTGCTTTGGCAAGCAGCGCCTCGTCAATTTTAATATTTCCTGCCGAAAAAAGTCCATCTGCCTCAGCCAACAAATCATCAAAGGCTTCCTGTGGCATTTTTCCGCCTTTCTGCCACGCATGCAAAGTTGTCTGTGCATCAAGCAAAGCAAAGGCAGGCTCTCTCATTCTGCCGCTGGCAACAACCCTCATTGTTTTCAGCATAATTTTCCCCTCCCCGTCCGGTTAACCGTCTCTCTTATTTTTTAGCCGGTACTATTTCTAACCAATAATTATCGGGATCATTAATGAAATAAATGCCCATAGCAGGATTTTCATAACAAATGCAGCCCATTTTTGCATGTTTGGCATGTGCTGCCTCATAATCATCCACTTCAAATGCCAAGTGAAATTCATTCTCGCCAAGATTATAAGTTTCCGTGCGATCCCTGAGCCATGTCAATTCCAAAAGATGGTTCGTCTGACCGTCGCCAAGATAAATGAGGATAAAACTGCCATCGGCAGCCTCTTTACGGCGTTTTTCCGTCAATCCGAGCGCCTCTTCATAGAACTTCAGACTTTTATCAAGATTAAGAACATTAAAATTATTGTGGGCAAATTTGAATTGCATGCTTATCTCCTCCTACTTCAATGTTTGTAACACCATCATGCTCGCCATAACTACACCAGCCGTAATTTTTCCCAAAGCAGCCAAAAGCTGGGTTTTCATTGCCAAGAGAGCCAGATTCCAGGCGTCATTCTTACTGCTGTTTTTATTATATTCTATTGCAAAAGCCATGATGCCGGAACCCATTACTCCTCCGACCACTGAGCCAAAAAACGGCAAAACAGCTGTCCCAACTATCACTCCCGCCAAAGTTCCTATGCCAATAAAAAAAACTGTTGACCATGAGACATTCTTCCTTTTAACACCAAAAAAGGAAATAAAAAACTCCCAAAGCTCGCCGGCAGCAAAAATCAAAAATAAATAAAGCAAAAATTCTTCGTTAAATCTTATGAAGTCATCATAAAAGGCAAAAGCAAGTGCTGTACCAAGCAGCCAGACATTGCCCATCATGCTCAAAAACGTCAGAAAAAGACCTACCATAATGACAACATATAGGATGATATTGCCAAACCACTGTTCCACTAAGCATTCTCCTTTTTCTTTTAACTATTCGCTTTAGATTATACCATATAAGAAGGCCAACTAAAATAACGCTGCTACTTAAGCATTGCCAGCCTTATTGTTTCAGTGATAAAATTAAAAGTAATTATAGGAGGTACTTTATGAACTTTATTGAACCATGGCTGCCTTCACTGGCAATATTTCTGGGATTTCTTTTAATCAGGATCATTTTCCGTTCTGTTATTTTAAAATTTCTCAGGGTTTTCGCCAGCAAGCTGCCTTTTAACACAAACGAAGATATCGTCGCTGCCGCAAATCATCCTCTGCAGTTCCTTTTTCTTATCCTGGGACTTTATTTTGCTCTTCTTGCCTCACCGCTTTCCCATATAGCTTATTATGCCGTTGTTCAGCAAATCGTTCGTTCTTCCATTCTTATGGCAGTTTTCTGGACAATGTTCAATCTGGCCACAACAACACATAACCTGCTCGTTACACTGCTCAGTTCTCTCGGCATTCAGCTGGAAGAATCGCTCTCCAATATTGTATCTGCTTTTTTACGGTTCTTTATCGCCGCAATTGCCTTAGCCATGATTGTAAGCGAATGGGGTTATGACATCAATGGCTTTATCGCCGGTCTTTCTCTAGGCGGCTTAGCTATTTCACTCGCTGCAAAAGACGCTTTAGCTAATGTTTTCGGCAGCATCGTAATTATCATGGACAAGCCCTTTATGGTCGGCGATTGGATTTCTGCCAATAACGTGGAAGGCACGGTCGAGAAAATCTCTCTGCGCAGCACCAGCATACGAACATTCCAGCAGGCATTAGTCTACGTTCCCAACTCCCTGCTTTCAAACACACCTATCATCAACCACACAAAACGCGCTAAACGCCGCATTGAATTCAACCTTGGCGTTACTTATGCAACGACGCCGGAACAAATGAAAAAATGCGTGCACAGTATCCGCAGCTTTCTCTCTGATCATGATGGCCTGTATGAGGAAGACATGACCGTAACCTTCGATTCTTTCGGTGCCAGCAGCTTAAATATCTTTGTTATCTGCTACACCAAAACAACCGATTATATTGAATTCTTAAGGCTCAAGGAAGAGATTAATTTCGCTTTGCTGAATATCATGAGTGAATACGGAATTTCAGCGGCTTTCCCAAG
Organism: Acidaminococcaceae bacterium; assembly: GCA_051653445.1. GTDB lineage: Bacteria > Bacillota > Negativicutes > Acidaminococcales > Acidaminococcaceae > RZYP01. The sequence goes on from JBOFWD010000125.1 coordinate 34,569, forward strand.
TACCAGCGTTTATTTTGAAACACCGCTTACGACAAATGCAGCTTTACCCCCAAAAAACTAGTCACTAAAGCAAAAAGCTTCCCCTGTCAAAGCTGACACGGGAAGCTTTTTTTATATAGATTCAGCCTTACAAAACATATTCATATATTAGCTCTCAACTTTTCAAGCAGATAAACGCAAAAAAACCATAGTTCCCATACCAAAAATAATTGTCGAAACAATATTGCTGCTTTTATAAGCAACGATTGCCGCCACAATACCTGCTACTAAATAATGATTGTGCAAAGTAAAATCCAACTGGCCTTTAGGCAAAAGAATTGCCGGCACGATCAAAGCTGTTAAAATTGCTGTCGGAATGTGTTTTAGCCACCGTTCCAGCCAAATTGGCATTTCTGTTTGGCGAAATAAAGCAACACAACCAAAACGCGTGGCAAAAGTCACTAAAGCCATCGAAAGAATTATAACTAAAATTTCATTCCTCATATTCGTTTACTCCCTCCAACAAGCCCCCTATAAGGCTAGCACCGATACAAGCCGTAATCATATACCATTTTCCGGGAAGCCAGAGTGAACCGGCCACCGCCAGAATTGCCGAAACAATGCAGACAATAATGCTGATCCGGCACCTTAAACGTGGGAAAAGCAAGACCAAAAAAGTTGCCGGCATCGCAAAATCAAGGCCCCAAGACAGAGGATCCGGAATATAACTGCCAGCAAAAACTCCAGCCAACGTTGACAGAACCCAAAAAAAATAAAGACTGAGACTTGCACCTAAATGATATGCGGCACTATAACCTTTTTGATAGATGCGGCTGGTCGTTAGCGCATAAGCTTCATCCGTCAGCAAAAAAGAAAGAAGCATTTGTTGTGGCAAAGTTTGTTTAAGCATATATTGAGCCAGTGAGGCACCCATTAAAATATGCCGCAGATTGATAAGCAAGGTCGTCATCGCAAGAACGAACCAACTTGTTATGCCGCCGGCTAGCATCGTTATTGCGACAAACTGACTGGCACCGGCAAAAACAAGTAAAGACATGACTACAGTTTCTACCTGTGTAAGACCGGCAGTAATACCCATAAGGCCGCAAGTTACCCCGAAAGGAATCAGGCCAAGTAAAATCGGGCCGGTAGCGATTGCGCCCTGATAAAATTCCCGATGCTCCGTTTTGATTTTGCTGCCCTGCAGAGTTGCTTGTTCGTATTCCATTTGATTGCCCTCCACTTTTTATACCATTAATTTTTATATCATTCTACCATTGAGGATTTTTGCACACAATAGTATAATTGTGTGCAAAACAATTTTATGGAGGAGGGATCAGTATGCCTGTGAATTCTTTTGATGATTATCCGATGAGTTGGAAACCTGATTTTAGCCAAGTAACCGGGCCTTTATACAAAATAATAGCCGAAAAACTAGAAGAAGATATCCGGAGCGGAGCCTTGACACCAGGTACCAAATTACCGCCTCAACGTGAACTAGCTGATTTCTTGGACATTAACGTAAGCACAATTTCACGTGCTTTCAAGCTATGCGAACAGAAAGGAATTATTTGCTCAACAATCGGCAACGGAACTTTCATTGCTTCGGATGCTGCCGCGAATCCTTTTTTACTGCCCGAAGATGGTTGTTTAGACATAATTGAATTCGGCCCTGTATTCCCTTCCAAAAACGTCAATGAAATGATTGTACAGCAGCTAAAAAAAATGAGTACGGAACCAGACTTTGGTGAACTATTCCAGTATGGTCAATCAAGTGGTACCGAATGGCAAAAAAAGTCAGCTGCCAAGCTCATGGAAAAAGCCGGCTATCAGGTTCAACCGCAACAACTATTGCTTGCAACTGGTGCGCAAAACGCCATAACAGCAACTTTGGCAGGCCTCTTTCAATCCGGTGACCGCATCGGCACCGACGAATTTACTTATCCCGGAATTAAAACAGCTGCTAATATGCTCGGCATCCGCTTAATTCCCATTCAGCAGCAAAACGGTGAAATGTCAGCCGACGGCATCCTATATGCCTGTAAGAATGAAAACATTAAAAGTCTGTATATCATATCTGATATGCATAATCCTACAACACATACCTTGTCAGAAGCTAGCAGAAAAACCATTGCCCAAATAGCAAAACAGGAAAAACTTATTATTATCGAAGATGCCATTCATAGCCTCTTGTTAGAAAAACCGTTTGCGCCTATAGCTTCTTACGCGCCAGAACAATCCATCTACATTTCCAGTCTATCTAAAGTAGTTTCTCCAGGTTTACGGCTCGCATTTCTTGCTGTTCCTGAAACCTATAAACAAAAAATATCGGAGGCATTATATAACCTCAACATTTCTGTGCCGCCTATGATGGCCGAACTTGTATGTCGGATGATCAATTCAGGTGATATGGATAAAATCCTGGAAATGCACCGCTCTGAAAACAGAAAAAGAAATGCTATTGCTGACGCATATATCAGTTCAACTGAACTTTTGGGCAAACCAGAAGGCATCATGCGCTGGCTAATTTTACCAAAAGGCCTTACCGGCGAAGATTTTGCGGCAAAAGCTTATCAAAAAGGTGTCAGAATCTACGGCGCAGAACGCTTTGCTGTCGGCAACACAAAACAAGTTAACGCAGTTAGAATTGCTATTGCGGCCCCGGATAATCATATGCAACTGGCCAAAGGCATGGAAATCATCAGAAATATCCTGGATGAAATCGTCTCTGGTAAATAATTAATTTTATTCACCTAGAAGTTTTAGAAAGTGATAGCCCAATTTTGCGCCATAAAAGACAACCACTATGCCGCATATAACATTTATTTTGCGCAAAGTCGCATTCGTAATTTTGGCACTGAACAAAATAATAATTGTCGACATGACCAAAAACCACAGCGATGACGCTGCTGCTACTCCCAAAATAAACGACATATCCTGTCCCGGCGGCAACGATGCCTTAAAGGCCCCGAGCATCACCGCCCCATCTATCAACGCCTGTGGATTAAACCAGGTTACGAGGCAGGCAGTTGCTATTACTTTTGGCAGCGGTACCTCAACGCCTTCCGTTAACGTCATATTTCCCTCGGCGCGCAAAAGCCCTATGCCTATCCATGTTACCAGCAAACTGCCAGACAGCAGAATTGCCATTTCAGCCGTCTTTGAGCGTTCAATGAGTGCTCCCATACCAAAGAAACAAGCAACCGCAAGACTTATATCAAACAAAATGACAATCAAAGCTGTCATGTAGACCTTAAGTCGCGGCTGCGTAAGCGCTGTATTGATCACAAATAAATTTTGAAGCCCTATCGGTGCGACAGAAACCAACCCTATCGTTAAACCTTGCCAGAAATATAACATGTTACTCTCCTTTATGCCAACCAAATTTATTGAACAAATCAATTATAATCTGCGTTTTTATTGTTGTAACCAGCCAAATATTGACTTTTTAGCCAACCAAATGTATTGTTATCTTACAACGAGGTGGTTCGATTATGAAAACACAAACACATAAAAGTACAGATAAATTTGTTAGCATTAACTGGCAGCCGAATCCTGCGTCTCCCAAAGCAATGCACAAACAAATTGTTGATTATGTCAGTGCCAAAGTAGCCAATGGTGACTGGGCAGTTGGCAGCAAATTACCACCGCAGCGAAAGCTGGCTGAAGTTTTCGCGGTCAACAGAAGTACGATCATTAGCGCTACGGAAACTTTGAAATCATATGGCATTATTGATGCCGATTACGGCGGTGGCACAAAAATTGCCTGCAACACTTGGTCTCTATTAATGTCGGCACCGCCGGACTGGAACAAATATATCGCGTCAGGGCCTTTCAAACCCAATCTGCCTACCATCCAGTTAATTAACAAACTCGAATTTGATAAAAATTTCATTCGTCTGGGCACAGGTGAGTTATCTCCACAACTCTTCCCTCAAGACATATTGTCAAAGATATTCAAGGCATTACCGATTAAAATATCTTCTTTGAACTATTTAGAGGCAAGAGGCTTAGCAGAATTGCGTGAAAGTCTTGTCAAACGACTTTCTTCACGCGGCATCAAGCTAAAGGCCTCCAATATTCTGATTACTTCAGGTTCTTTGCAAGCCCTGCAGCTTATTTCTGTCGGCATGCTAAAACCAGGTGCACAGGTTTATACGGAAACCCCCACTTATTTGAAATCTCTACAGGTTTTTCAATCTGCCGGCATCAATTTTACCGGCATCGCGATGGATAAAAGCGGTCTCGTTCCCTGGAAGATTGGCAAAGTAACTAACGATTCCCTTCTTTATACCATACCAACTTACCAAAACCCAACCACATTAGTTATGACGGCCGAAAGAAGAAAAGAAGTATTTGATTTCTGCAGCAATCATCGACTACCCATCTTAGAAGATGATGCTTACGGAGAACTGCATTTTGAAGGAGCGGTTCCTCCGCAGCCGATTAAAGCCCTGGATGATCGTGGCGTAGTACTCTACACCGGCACTATTTCCAAGACGCTCGCTCCAGGTTTTCGTGTTGGCTGGCTTGTTGGCCCCGAATCAGTAGTTAACAGACTGGCTGATGTGAAAATGCAGATGGACTACGGCGCCAGTTCCCTTTCACAGTGGGCGCTGGCAGAAATATTCGAGAGCGGCGCCTATGACGAATACTTAAATCAGCTTCGCCGCCAGCTAAAAGAGCGTCGTGACATTGCGCTGGAAGCATTGGAGAGGAATTTCAGCGATATTGCTGCCTGGAACACGCCAACCGGCGGGCTTTATATCTGGTTGCGCGTCAACAGTAAGATTTCCAGTGATAAGCTTTTTCAGGAAGCACTCAACAAAAACATCCTGCTAAATCCCGGCAGCGTTTACGACTACAAAGAGAATAAAAATATTCGCTTATCCTTTGCCTATGCCAACAAGGAAGATTTAGCCAAAAGCATAGAAATTCTGGGCGATATTATAAAAAATTATGAAAAATAAAGTATATACCGAAATATTTAAGGGCAGAATCCAAATGGATTCTGCCCTTATTCAGTGTTTTTTTTCTTTATTTTTGATTCTTGCCAGAATCTTCTTGGCTGTACTAGACTTTTGCTTCCTGATCCAACAAATCATAAATCTTCTGCAGGTATTCTTGATAGGAAAAAGCAAGATTATTACTGTATATAACTTTCTCGCTCTTCTCAAACCTTTTGCCTTTGATTGCATCTCTATTCTTTATCCAATATTCGATAAGACTGTTTTGTGCTAATACGTCGATAAAATGACCTAATTTAGGAATGTATTCTCCAAACATCAAGCTCTGCTTAGCCGAAATTGCATTGAGCATAAGATACTCGACGAAATGTCGGTAATTATTCTCGCTTAACTGCGGATTAAAACAAATCTCCAGAAGATACTCGTTCATTTTAATATTGATTTCACCATTACTATTTTCATTCTCTTTCGTTGCCAAATTATAATAGCCGCAACCAATCCCACTATTCGTAATTTCTTTGCTGCCCAACTGGTAAACAATAAATGCCTTCATGCTGGTTTTTGATTGCAATACACGTTTCTCAAGTTCATCAGAAGCCAGAGGCAATTCACTTTCTTTAAAATAGCTGCCGGCCACATCTTGCAAGGATAAACTGTCAATTTTTTCTAGTATATTTATTTTATCTTCTACAAAATTATGGTTGAAGATTTCAAAAACTTTTTGCGAAAGCTTACGCATTTCGGCAATAAGCATAAGTTTTACATCACCCTCTGTTGGGGAATCTTGATCGCCATCGTTAATTAAAGCATCCACTACGTTGAAAATATCTCCGCCTCTACCGGCGCAGCAGTGCAGTCGAAACAGCAAGAGATCGTATAATCCGAGGATGCCGCGTTCTCTGCTGCTCAAAATCTCTAAAATTCCTTTTCCCTCATGCTCATTTTTGCCAAATATCCATCCGGCAATTTGGCTGATATTCTCATCGTTATTACGGATATGCTCTCCACGAGCATCACTCCAGCCAACGCTATCCAACAATTTCACAATGAAAAATATTACAGCTTCACGCAGCGCAAGAATATTAGCATCATCTTGAACAAGAGAATATCTCGGCAACTCCTTCAAGGCAAAATAGATAATCTCCTCCGCTTTCGCACAGGTAAAATCTTCACGCTCGGCATTGACAATTGCACGCCAAAGCAGATGCAGATTATTTTCATTATCTAATTGCGTTTTTGTTTTCAGCACTTCTCCTATCGGCTTCTCACCCTTTAAAATAGTGTTTTTTAGGCCCTGATAAAATTGATATTGTTCAGGCAGCGGCCGTATCGACATTCTGGTAATAAGGTTTAAATAATCCTCCAAGTTTCTGCTTCCGCCGTATTTATTGCCATTGAAGCAGGCATATGAAGCCAGCATTGCGGCAGTTGGCCGCTTTTCTTTATCTACTCTTTCGAATACTTTGCGGAGAAGGAATCTTTGATTAGCAGTGCGCTTTTTTACATATTTGGTATAATAAATAGAGTTTTTATATGCATAAGAATCCCTTGAATTACGATCATCTGATGGTGGATACCCTTCATCATATATTTGCACCAAGGAAAAAAAGCCCCTTTTTCCGTGCGTCTCAGCATTGTAAATTTTTCGAAAGAGCTTTGGATAGTTGATATAGATCAGCAAAAGATGTGTAAGGTCTTGCTTGTCAAAATCATAATCACTCAAGTCATTTTTTTCTCCATCAAGCAAAACAATGGTATTTGCAAGTATTTTAAGTTTACGCGCATCCCCAATAAATGGCAAATATCTATGAAAATCATTAAAACTAAAAATGTCTTTCAGACCTTCTGCAACTTTTGCCATCAGTCCGGGATTAGCGAAGATATTTTGCTGCAATGATTCCTTTTTGTATGTGATAAAAGAATCTAACAGCTGTTTGTTATCAATATAGATGCTGGTTTTTATATTGATAAATTTTTCAAGAAACTCGTTTATTTTTTCCCTGTCCATGCTTTGCTGCGCAAAACTTGAAATATTTTCCGTATCATAACAAAGAATGTAAGAAATATTGGGAAGCGCAAATGATTTTTTCACTACGAAAAGCACTTCTGTAATTGCCGCCAAATCCAATCTATCTAAATCATCGATGATAATAATGATTTTTTTATCAATATCTTGTAATGCTTTCGCCAATTTTCCAAAAGATTCATCCACCGATCCACTGGCTAAAGGCAGGCTTAATCCACAGCCTAAAAAAGTCAATGAGACTTTAGTCCCTTTAAGATATTTTGCGTAGTCAGAAACCAGATGGCGTATTTCGGGCGCGAACACATTTCTCGTAATTACATCAATAAGTCCGGCTATGAATTTTCCTAATAAATCCTCTCGTTTTTCGTAGCGCAGCGGCTCAAAAGCATAAACAATCATTTTGTCTGCATGCTTTTCCTTCCAATATTCCTGGCAAAAATTTATAAAGGTTGACTTGCCTGTTCCCCACGGTGCATCAACGCCAAAAACCAAACTTTCTTCTGACCCATTATTAAAAACTTTTTCCGCAAATTCATTTGCCTGCTCAGAAAGAGCAAATTTATCCTCTGCTCTCTTTTCTATGGCTTTATCGGTAAAAAAAGCTGAAACGCTCTTTCCTGGTGGCAGAAAAGATAACTGCACTTTTCTTATGGCCGAGGAAACAAAAAAAATAATCGGTATGGCTGCTAAAAATGTCAAGACGGTCGAAGAAATTGATAGCAGCATGCTTTCAAAATAATTTACTATAAATCCATCGAATACGTAAACATACAAAATACCCGCAGAAAATAAAAACAAAAGGTCAAATCTCTTGCTTGCAAAAAGCATTTTATTTTTTTTAAAATTACCTGTTCTCGCAATACTAATTATTGTTATAAAAATAAGCTGTTACTAGCCAAAACGAGGCGGCTTGATTGCTAACAACATAATGATGTTTTAATACATTGCCAACGGCCATGACTAAAAACAATATTTCTGCCAGCATTGCTCCTAAAAGAAAGGTTTTAACCATTACTGCATAATTTATTTCAATCACCCATTTCTCATCTTTAATATTAAATATACCCAATCAATATATCCTACTTTTACATTGTAAAATACTTATATCATTTCTTTAAAAACAACAGAACTCCTGCTATTTTTCATAAAAATAGCAGGAGTTCTGTTGTTTAAATTCTTACCAGTGATACTTCTCTGTGTATCGGGTTAAACGGTGCTTTATAATATTCGCCCTCATTGCCCGCAGAAAAAAAGCCTGTTATATAGCATATCAAGGATTTCTTTCTGGTTATCCAACGAAAGCCAAAATCACCGTATAGGC
>JBOFWD010000126.1:0-2902 GCA_051653445.1 Acidaminococcaceae bacterium
CGTCGCATTCAGCAGAAGATCGCTGAGATACTCGGCCAGGAGATAGAAGACATCTGGCCCTTAAGTGCTGCATAGGCAGGCGTGAATGTTGGTAGCAGGCCGCCTGCTAATGCAGGGTTAAACCTTAACTGCATAGTGAGTATGGAGTTAAAAATTTAACTACCTTAAGTATAACGTTTTTGAGGAGTTGGAGCAATGGCAAGAAGGAAACGAAATTTAGATGGCTCCGATGAAAATCAGATAAGTCTATTTTCTATGATCGAGGAAATAAACCCAAGGAAATTTGCACAGCCGGATTTTCAGACGGAAACGAAGCCGCTTGGGCTTCGCATTAAAGAAACTGTTTCGGAAGCAATTAAAGGCAGCGGGCTGAAACGCTACGCGATCGCCGGGCAAATGTCAGAAATGCTTGGGACAGAAATCACGGAGAGTATGCTCAATGCCTATACTGCGGAATCAAAGGAAGGATACCGGATGCCGGCAGAATATATCCCGACGTTTTGCCGCATTGTCAAAGACTATACAGTAATGGAAGTTCTGGTGTCGGCGTCTGGATGCCGGATGATTAAATCAGAGGATGCCTATTATTTAGAAATGGGTCGCCTGCAGGCGGTAGAAAAAGCAGTACAACAGAAGCACCGCCAACTGCAGAATGAATTGAAAAAGATGCGGGGTGAATAGTAGATGCTTATCTATGCTATGAGCCGAATTAATGGAGTAACCAGAATCAAGGCACTCATCAACGGAAAAGTTGTTAAGACGGTGAGCTTTGAACATTATAGATGGCCCTTAGAATATCAGTGCCATCCAGTAGAGTGTGGTGAACGATTTGAAAAGGAAGGAATACCTGCTGACTACCAAAGAGTCTGCAGAGCTGCTGGGAATTTCTGAGCGCGCGGTTCGTAAAAACGCCATGAAGGGAAATTACGGAGAGCTTCGCCATATTGAAGGTGTTCGAGGTGGTTCGAGCGGGAAAATGATCATGATTCGCCTGGATTGCCTGCCGGAAAAAGCACAGTCCGAATACATGCGGATCCATTCCCTGGTCGATGAGCCGGAACGCATCGAGGCAACGGATTACGATGTGACGAATGAGGATGCGCGCCGGGAAGCAAACCGGAAGTACAAGATCATCAAGGATTATGAGGCGTTTGTGGCGGTACCAGGAAAGAAAACCGAACTGACGCGCATGTTCCTTAAAGAATGGAATGCCGGACACTCTGATCAGCAGCTATCAAAATCGACTTTGTACAATTGGCAGAAGCAATTCAAGGCCAACGGCCTTGCGGGATTATTGCCAGAGTATGGCAAGCGAAGCGGCCAGCGTGCGATTGATGCAGCCGCCTGGGAGTTCTTCCAAGGTCAATATCTGCAGCTTACGCAGCCAAGTATTGGGTATTGCTATCAGCTGCTTGCAGTCAAGGCTGTTGAGGCCGGATGGAACATACCAAGCGAATCGACTATAGCGCGTATGGTCAAAGAAGACATCCCGGATGCCATCAAGCGCCTAAAGCGCCTGGGCGAGAAGAATTATTATGATAACAGTCAGACATTTACGCGGCGTGATCCGGAAAGCATTAGCGCCGGCGAGGTATTCGTAGGAGATCATCACGTCTTGGATTTGTTCATCAATGTTGGCAGCGTAGAAAAGCCAAAATGGGTACGTCCTTGGATGACAGCCTGGCTGGATATGCGCAGCCGCAAGTTTGTTGGCTGGACGGTGAATTTATCACCACGGACAGACGAAATTATTGCAGCGTTTGCAAATGCTGCGCTTGATCCGGCGATTGGCCTGCCGCGCCATATCTATATCGACAATGGCCGGGATTACTGCTCAGCGAAATTTGCTGGACGCGGAAACCGTGGCAAGCGCTTGACGGAAGAGGACAAGCAGGCACTGTATGAGGAAGGGAAAATAACCGCGACACTCATGGAACGGCTGAAAATCAAAACGCACTGGGCGATTGTTGAAAATGCCAGGGCGAAGGTTATCGAAAGAGCGTTCAAAGAGGTTGTGGAGAAGTTTTCAAAGTTCTTCCCGACATACTGCGGCCGCTGCCAGGATGAAAGACCGGATGATCTTGAAGAAAAACTCAAGCGCCCGGATAAGTACGGCATGGGCCTTGAAGAGTTCTCGCATATCTTCGGCGACTGGATCCGCAATGTATTCAATAAAATGGTATCACAAGGCAAGGGGCGTCAGGGTGAATGTCCGGATCAAACCTACATGCGGACGCGCCTTCCGGTTCGCACGGCGGATCCGGACGTGATGAGACTCTTCTTTATGAAGTCAACCAACCCATTCAAGATCGGCCGCAATGGCATCGCGTTCCGTGGGCATGAATATTATTCGCCGGACATGATCCTGCACAAAGGAAAGCATGTATATATCCGGTACCGCGATGAAGAGCCAGATAAGGTTTGGCTGTACAGCACGAAAGACGAATATCTCGGAGAGGCAATGCGGATTGAAGCCATGCCGGCCATTGATGCAGACCAGGAAATACTGGCAGAAGAGCAGGCGAGAAAAGCGCGTGAGCGCAAGGCATTGCAGGAACATCCATCGTATAAAGCGGCTCAAGAGGCGAAGCCTTTGACACCGATGGATATCACGGAGCTGATGAAGCTCTACGGAAAACCGGCGGATGATGTGGAACCGTCGAAAGTAGTTGAAATGGTTACGCTGCCACGCGCTGGCAGGGAGGCTGTAAACGCCATGCAGGCAACCGGTACGGATGATATCAATCCGTTTGCGGCAATGTCGGCAGCCAAGATTGAGAAACGGAGGGGTTTTTAAATGTCAACGATAGAAGTCAGCGATGAAGTCATGGAAGTTATTGAGCGGGTGAATGCGTTTCTTGCGAAACGTGACGATGTCAGCCAGGAGAAACTGGCAAAAATG
>JBOFWD010000127.1:0-2258 GCA_051653445.1 Acidaminococcaceae bacterium
CATATAGGAGTTTTGCACCGCTTTTAACATGTTCCAATATGAACGCATCTGATTTTAATTCATCAATATACGTTGTCTCCTTAATTTTGAATCCAGAATATATACAATTAACGTCTAACTTCATTTTTACCTCCGCAAAATTTATTTAAAAACACCATAATTTTCATTACTTGCTTGCTATATTTTACCACAATTACATTATTTTATCCTACTTAACTTGCTTTTATAACATCATTAAGCATTTATTGCAAAAGTATTGATTAATCTTAAAGATTAATTTAAAATATCCTTAGAGCATCTTAATGATATTTTTTTGACATAATAATGACATCATTAAAGGAGGATAAACAAATGGAATTGTCTCGATTTACTTTAAGGATTCATCCTGTCATTCTAAAAAAACTCAAGATTATTGCGGATACTAATGGACGTTCAGTCAATAAAGAAATTGAACAAATTTTAAAATGGATTGTTGATGATTACGAAAACAAATGCGGAAAAATCAAGATTGAAGAATAAAAAAGTTGCCTGCATCATTTCTGATGCAGGCAACTTTTTTATTTTACTGGCTAATCGAAATATTTAACACCGGAAATAAATATTTGTTGATCTTTATTTCCATGAATATTCTTCATCAAGCCGGGAACATAACGTTCAGAATGACCCATTTTGCCAAAAACGCGACCATCAGGGCTTGTAATACCTTCAATGGCATACAGTGATCCATTTGGATTATATGGCATTTTCATTGTTGGGTCTCCATTTTGATCTACATACTGAGTAGCAACCTGACCATTTGCAAACAAACGTTTTATTTCCGCTTCTGAAGCGTAAAAACGACCTTCGCCATGTGAAACCGCAACAGAATGAATATCTCCAGGCTCAACAAAATTAAGCCAAGGTGATTTATTTGATATGATTTTTGTTTCTACGATTTGCGAAACATGTCGGCCTATCTTATTAAATGTAAGAGTTGGAGAATCCGCACTCATATCAATTATTTCACCGTAAGGTACCAAACCAAGTTTAATCAGCGCCTGGAAACCATTGCAAATACCCAGCATCAGTCCGTCACGTTCCTGTAATAAAGAGTTAACGGCCTCTTGAATTTTTTTGTTACGGAACATTGTTGCAATAAATTTTCCTGAACCATCTGGTTCATCACCGGCGCTAAAGCCACCGGGCAACATCAATATCTGGGAATTGTTAATCATTTTCACCATGGTATCAATAGAATCATTGATTGCTGCAGCTGTTAAGTTTCTCACTATAAACACATCAGCAACAGCACCGGCAGCCTCAAATGCTGCCGCTGTATCATATTCACAGTTGATGCCAGGAAAAACAGGAATAAATACACGCGGCTTAGCGACGGAATAAGGAGCTGTCAGCGGCAAAGACTCCCTATAGAAAGGTTGCCTTATCTCATTAATTTCCGAAGCAGCCTCTAATTGGTGAGGAAAAATTGTTTCTAAAGGCTTTAAATAAGAGGACGTAATATCAATCAAATTTATTTCTGCCTCATTGAGCGAAATAAATTTGGAATCTGTCAAATGTCCAAGATTAATGTATTCAACATCAGCAAATAATTCCTCCGGAGAAAGTCCATCAGATAATTCTATTACGAAACCTCCCGGCTGTAATGTAAACAAACTATCGGTATCATTGAATGGTTTTATGAATTCAAAACCAAGTTCATTGCCCAAACACATGACAGAAACAGCAGCAGCAATACCGCCTTCTTTTATTACACCAACTGCAGCAACTTTATTCAATATGATAGCTCGATGAATTGCTTTGAAATTTTTACGTAAAATTTCAAAATCAATAACCTCATGTTCATCACGAGGTGGAGCAATAAAAATAACATTATTGCCGGCAGCCTTAAATTCCGTTGAAATGGCCTTTTCAGCATCTATAACAGAAACAGCAAATGATACCAATGTCGGCGGCACTGTTTTATCCATGAATGTTCCTGACATACTGTCTTTACCGCCGATAGCAGCAATTCCAAGTGCATCTTGGACCATAAAAGCACCTAAAAGCGCACTAAATGGCTGTCCCCATGTGGTTGCATTATTCAGTTTAGGAAAATATTCCTGCAACGTCAGATGTATTTTATCTGGATCAGCACCTAAAGCAACAGCACGACAAATTGATTCAACAACTGCATACATTGCACCATGAAACGGACTCCAACAAGCAACTTCCGGATTATAGCCGCATGCCATAACAGATGCTGCTGTAGTTGTTCCATT
>JBOFWD010000128.1:0-6408 GCA_051653445.1 Acidaminococcaceae bacterium
ATTGGATGGCGCCTGTGATACCATTCATCAAATGTTGCAAGCGGGCATAGTTCCTGCCTCTGCTGAGCTTATGGACAGAACTTGCCTACAGGCAATCTCAAAAAATCGCAAATTTGATTTTCCGGAAACAGTGCAAGCGTGTATTGTAACAGAAATTGATGGCGCAGAAGAATATGAAATCAAAAAGCAAGCTGAACAAATTGAGAAAATAGCTGGAGAAAATGGTGTGGTTGAAATGCGGATTGCCAAAACAGCACAGGAAGCTGATGACCTGTGGGCTGTCAGACGCGCTCTTAGTCCTGCTGTTGGCGCATTGGCTCCGGATCGCGTAAGTGAAGATATTTCTGTACCACGCAACGAATTCCCCGAAATTGTCAGACGCATTCGTACAATAGTTAACAAATATAACCTTGATTTTGCAGTATACGGACATGCCGGCGATGGCAACCTGCATCCATCGATTCTTTGCGATATGTCAGATCCTGAACAGGCAAAGGTTGTACATAAGGCAGTTGACGAAGTATTTGCTGCCACACTTGAATTAGGTGGTACGCTTTCAGGGGAGCACGGAATTGGCATCACAAAACAGAATTATTTAAAAGATGCTTTAGGAGAAGCTGGAGTAGAAGTTTTGAAATCTATCAAAAAAGCACTTGACCCAAAAAGAATACTTAACCCAGGCAAAGTATGGCCGGAGGAGGAAACTCATCGTGACTGATAAAAATACGGAATTACTTAAAGATATTCATGAAATAGCTAGCAAATGTGATCGTTGCGGTAATTGTCTGCTGGTCTGCCCTGTTTTTGAAGTTGACAGTCGTGAAGCGTGTAGCGCACGTGGCATGGTTAATGCTGCTCGTGCTCTTGTTAAAGGCGGCGTTGCTCCGGAAGAGGATATTTTGAAAGCAGTAGATTATTGCTTGCTTTGCGGTGCCTGCATAGACGTTTGTGCCAGCAAAGTTAAAGTGCCTGATATAATTTTGAAAACGAGACAAAATTTAGCTTATTTATCAAATAAACCATTTGATTATAATGCTGAAGAAAAAGAAGAGATTAACAAAGCATTTGATATTTTGTGCTCAAGATGCAAAAAAATAGAAGTAGAGCAAACTGAAAGTGAACGTAAAGTCGCTTATTTCTTTGGGTGCCAGGCAAGACTTGATGCAATTGATACCGCTTTTAAAACTGTTAAGCTTTTAAGCAAAACGGCTGATGTTGAATTGATTAACAATGAATGTTGTGGTTTACCGGCTTTGACACGTGGACGTATTGACATTTTTGTTGAATATGCTAAGCAAAATATACAGTTGTTTGAAGACGTTGATACTATTATTTCTGACTGCGCATGCTGCAGTGATACTTTGAAAAAAGCAGCATCATACTTGGTAAGTGATCAGGAGTGGAAGGAGCGTGCTGGCACTTTTAGTAAAAAAGTTCTTTCTCTCTCTGAATATTTGGCCAAAATTGGTTATTTGCCAGAAAAACATGAAGAACGGATAACTTATCATGATCCCTGTCACTTAGGTAGGAATCAAGGAATAAAAAAAGAACCGCGAGTACTTTTGAATGCCGGCGGTTCTTATATTGAAATGGCTGATGCCAGTGTTTGTTGCGGCGGACCTTGTTTCTTTCCTTGTGATTATCCTGATACTTCAGACGCTTTGTTGGATAAAAAACGACAAAATATTGAAAAGAGCGGTGCTGATATTGTAGCAACCGAATGCTATAACTGCTTAAAACAAATTAAGAGGGCCGCTGAAAAAAGTGGCGGCAAGTTTACGGCTGTTCATATCAGTGAAATATTATAGCATTTGCATGTGAAAGGTTTTAAAGACTCTCAGCTAAAGGCCTCAACCGATAAAAATGGGTTGGGGCCTTAGTACAAATATGTGCTTAATTTTGTGATTGCTAATTATTAAGATGTTGTTTTCATGTTATTTTAGGCAATAAATAATTATAATGCTGGATAATTTGAAATAGAGGGGATGAGAGTTTTATGAAGCTTGTCAATTTTATCGTAGGTGATAATATTCGTCTTGGTATAAAGGTCGAAAAGGGAATTTTGGACTTGACAAAAGCGGCAGTGGATTTTGGTTTTTTTATACCTGAAACAATGCAGGACCTTATTTCCGGTGGACAGGATATTCTAGGGAAAATTAACGAATTGATAAATCAAGAGCGATGCATAGTGCCGGAAAAGGAAGTTGTTTTTGCACCGTGCATCACAAACCCGGAAAAAATAATTTGCGTTGGCTTGAACTATTTGGACCATGCCAATGAGTCAAAGATGGAAATACCACTGTCCCCAGTTATATTCAGTAAATTTAATAATGCCTTAGCAGCCCACAATCAAGAAATCTTATTGCCGCGTGGTGCAGAGCAATTTGATTATGAAGCTGAATTGGTTATTATAATCGGTAAAACTGCAGAAAATATTTCTCGTGACAATGCACTGTCTCATATATTTGGCTACACTATTGGTAACGATTTAAGCGCTAGAGATCTTCAGTTTCGCACAGGACAATGGCTTTTGGGAAAAACCTGTGATGGGTTTGCTCCTATTGGCCCGTATTTGGTAACAGCGGACGAATTAAATCCGTCTGATCTTGAGATATGTTGTCGAGTTAATGGCGAATTGAGACAAAAAGGAAATACCAAAAATATGATTTTTGACTGCTCTTATATAGTTAGTTATTTATCACAGTATATGAAATTAAAGCCAGGGGATTTAATTTTCACAGGAACACCGGCAGGCGTGATTTTGGGTTACCCTGAAGAAAAAAGAAAATGGCTTAAAAGCGGTGATGAGGTTGTCGTTTCAATAGACAAAATAGGTTCGTTGAAGAATAAATTGAAATAATCAGAACCTTTTACGATATGAAACTTTTGCCTACATTTATTGTTCATTTTAATAATTGCCGTCAAAAAACGCAAAATTTTGTTGTTTTTTTTACGTGACGTTATGTTATAATTGTTCCATATTTGTCAGTATAAAAAAGTTTAAAAACTAGAGGAGGCCAAGTATGGCGTTCAGGTTGAAACCAAAGGAAGAAAAGTTTTTTGAATTTATGGAAAATCATGCTGAACTTTGCGTAGAAGCAGCGGATGTTATGGTAGACAGCATCAGTGGCAAAATATCTCTTGAAACAGCCTTAGCCTTAATTGCTGGATTAGGCGATAAAGCCAATAAAATTGTTGATGCGACTGAAAGCAAATTGCACAAAACTTTTATTGCACCTTTAGATCGTGAAGATATCCACGTATTGATTGAACATCAAAATGAAATCATGGATTCGATTGGTGATTTTTTGCATAAGCTTAATATGTATAAAGCAGGTGACCCTTCTGAAGGAATAAGCTTGATGGTAAAAAATGTACGCGAGTGTACGAAACAGGTCAGCAAAGCCATCAAAGAAGTTGCAAATATGAAGAAAAATCATTTAAAAATAGAGGCTCGCACTAATAAAATTAAACAAATAGAAGCTTTTGGCGATGAATTATATAGGGACGAAATGGTAAGGCTTTTTGATAATAACACTGATGCTATTCAGATTTTGAAATGGAAAGAACTTATGACCGAGCTTGAAAAGCTGCTTGATAATTGTGTCGTATTAGCTGATTCATTGAAAAGAGTAGTGTTCAAATATGCTTGATATTCCAGTTATGATAATACTAGTTGTTGTTTTTGCTTTAATTTTTGATTTCATAAATGGTTTTCATGATACAGCCAATGCGATTGCGACAACTGTTTCTACACGTGCTATGACACCTCAAAAGGCAATAATGGCCTCGGCACTTCTTAACTTTTTCGGAGCTCTTTTAAGTACCGGTGTAGCCAAGACTATTGGCGGAGATATTGTAAAATCAGCTTCGATGATCAATGCAAATGTACTTGTTGCGGCGTTGATTGCTGCTATAATCTGGAATTTAATAACATGGTGGTATGGTATACCCAGCAGCTCTTCGCATGCTCTTATAGGGGGACTTGTTGGTGCTGTGGCAGCGGCATCCGGATTTGAAGCTCTTAATTTTAAAGGAATTGAAAAAATAGTTTTATCACTTGTTGTTTCCCCTGTTATTGCTTTAATTGCTGGTTATGTTTTGATGGTTATACTTTTGTGGCTTTTTGGGCGCTTGGCACCTAATGTTTTGAATAATGGATTCAGAAGGATGCAGCTTTTTTCGGCGGCTGCGATGGCGTTTTCACATGGCGCAAATGATGCACAAAAAGCAATGGGTATAATAACTTTGGCCTTGCTAAGCGGTGGCGTAATAGATGCCTTCGAGGTTCCTACATGGGTTAAATTGGCCTGTGCTGCAGCTATGGCGCTGGGAACTGCTGCCGGAGGTAAAAAAATAATTAAAACGATGGGTACCAATATTTTTCGTATGGTTCCGATGAGTGGATTTGCTGCAGACTTAGGCTCTGCAACTGTTATTTCGTTGGCAACATTTTTCCATTTGCCGGTTAGCACGACACATGTTGTATCTGGATCAATCATGGGTGTTGGTTCGGCAAAACGTGTAACCGCTGTTAGATGGACGGTTGCTCAAAACATGCTTATGGCATGGTTGTTGACTATACCTCTTAGTGCTTTTGTTGGCGTATTGATATATAAAGCAACATTGTTGTTCTGACAGGATTTTTTTATGATAGCAAGAACCCCAATTCGCAATTTTTTATGCGAACAGGGGTTCTTTTTTTTGCATGATGTCATTGTAATGGACTAATGGCGAAGAAAACGGTGAAACCCACACTTGTGTATTGACAGCTGTCTTGTCATGTGATAAGTTATCTTTCAAGCGTACAAAAAAATTGGAGGAATAGATGATAATGGAGATAAAGAACAAAATATTAGAATTAAAAAAAGAAAAAAATGCAGTAATTTTGGCTCACTATTATGTGCCGGATGAGGTACAGGATATCGCTGATTATCTCGGAGATTCCTATTATTTGAGTAGAGTAGCAGCTCAAGTCAGTGAAAATGTGATCATATTTTGCGGGGTATATTTTATGGGTGAAAGCGCCAAAATAATGAATCCTGACAAGAAGATTTTAATGCTCGACTCAAACGCGGATTGCCCGATGGCGCACATGGCAACAGTGGAAAATATTAAAAAAGTCAGGGAAAAACATCAAGATGTCGCTGTTGTTTGTTACATTAATTCTACTGCGGAAATCAAAGCAAACTCTGATGTATGTGTAACTTCGTCGAATGCGCTTAAAGTAATCAAAGCATTGCCAAACCATTATATTTATTTTATTCCGGACAAGAATCTTGGCGGTTATATATCTAAGCTTATTCCGGAAAAAACATTTATTTTCAATGAGGGCTTTTGCCACGTCCATGATAGCATTGGTGTGGAAGATATAGCAAAAATGAAAGACCAATATCCAATGGCTAAAGTTGCTGCACACCCTGAGTGCAGTACTGGAGTATTGGAACATTCGGATTACATTGGCAGTACTTCGGGAATAATTGACTTTGTTGCAAAAAGCATGGACAAGGAGTTTATTATTTGTACAGAAACTGGTATTTTTCACCAATTAGAACAGAAAACGATTGGTAAAAAGTTCTATGCAGCTTCAGCGTGTCAGACATGCCCTGATATGAAGAAAAATACTTTAGAAAAATTATTGTATACTCTCGAAAATTTATCAAACGAAGTAACTGTTGACTCTGAGACGGCAGCAAAGAGCATCCATGCGTTGGAGAGAATGCATCAATTAGCAGAAGGTGAATAAAATGAATAGTTATGATGTTATTATCGTTGGCACCGGAGTTGCTGGCCTTTTTGCAGCTTTGAATTTGGCAAGAGACAAAAGAGTTTTATTGTTGACAAAAACGATTGCTGACGAAAGTGATTCTTTTCTTGCCCAAGGCGGTATTTGTATGCAGCGTGATGATGAAGATTATGATAGCTTTGTCGATGATACACTGAAGGCTGGTCATTACGAAAATGATAGGAAATCAGTTGACATTATGGTGAGTCAATCAAGAGAAATTATTAATGACCTTTTGAACATAGGTGTAGAGTTTGACAGAAAAAAAGATGGTTTTTCTTACACAAAGGAAGGCGCACATTCCAAGGAAAGAATCTTACACTGTAAAGATAGAACAGGAAAAGAAATAAGCAGCAAGCTTTTGTATAAGGTTAGACAGCTGAAAAACGTGGAAATCTTAGAAAACACAATTTTGGTGGATATTCTTACTGACAAAAATCATTGTTATGGCGTGGTTGTAAAGGACAAAGACAACGAATTTAGAAGTTTGTACGCACATTTCACTATTCTAGCCACAGGTGGGATTGGCGGGTTGTACGCAAAGTCTACAAATTACCCGCACTTGACTGGAGACGCAATTGCCATAGCAATCAGACATAATATCAGATTAAAGAACATCAATT
>JBOFWD010000129.1:0-10172 GCA_051653445.1 Acidaminococcaceae bacterium
CTAACAATTTTTTTGTTAGATGCAGGCCGGCAAAACCAGTTGCGCCTGTAATCAATGCAACTTTCTTATCAAATTCCATTTTTTTCACCTCTTCCTAACAAAACCATAATTTACTTTATTTGACAGCCATCTTAATCACTTTAATTACATAATCTATCCTATCCTCTGTCAAACCAGGATAAACACCGACCCAAAAAGTATCTTTCATAATTCTATCCGTATTGGTTAATTTCCCAACAATACGATATCCTTCGCCAGAAGCACGCATTTGGTCAAAGCAGGGATGTTTAATCAGGTTGCCAGCAAAAAGCATTCTAGTTTGAACGCCCTTGCTTTCGATATATTGCACGACTTTATTTCTATCCACGCCATCTTTACACGTTAAAAGGAAACCAAACCAGCTTGGTCTGGAGTTTATACATGCTTCTGGCAGAATCAATTTATCCTGCAAACATTGAAGTCCTGCTAACATCCGTTCAAAATTATATCTTCTGCGTTCAACAAAACCGGGGAATTTCTTCAGCTGCGCTACGCCGATAGCAGCCTGCATATCAGTAGCCTTTAAATTATATCCAAAATGGGAATAAACATATTTGTGATCATAGCCAAGCGGCAATTCCCCATATTGCCTGTCAAAGCGATGACTACATAAGTTATCTATGCCGGAAGGGCAAACGCAATCACGGCCCCAGTCACGGAAGGAACGTATGATTTTATTCAAGAGAGGATTGTTTGTATAAACAGCGCCGCCCTCCCCCATAGTCATATGATGTGGAGGATAAAAGCTCGATGTGCCAATGTCTCCTATTGTACCTGTGAATTTTTCTTCGCCGTCAATCATATATTTAGATCCCAAGGCGTCACAATTATCCTCAACAAGCCAAAGATCGTGTCTGTCACAAAAAGATTTAACTGCAGCCAAATCAAAAGGATTTCCTAATGTATGCGCAATCATTACAGCTTTTGTCTTGTTTGATAATGCAGGCTCTAGCAACGTAACATCAATATTATACTGTGGTATCGCAACATCAACAAAAACAGGAATAGCGCCATACTGTATAATAGGCGCTACCGTAGTTGGAAAGCCTGCTGCTACAGTGATAACTTCATCACCACGTTTTATAGCACGTTCTCCTAATAAGGGAGAAGTTAGAGCCATAAAAGCATTTAAGTTTGCAGAAGAACCAGAATTTACCAATGAACAGTATTTTACATGCAAATATTTTGCCAAACTCTTTTCAAATTCATCTGTGTAGCGCCCGGATGTGAGCCAAAATTCCAAAGAACTATCAACTAAGTTCACCATTTCTTCATGATCATAGACACGAGAAGCGTATGGAATCCGCTCTCCTTCTTTGAATTCTTTATTTTGATTGTGGTATTTATTGCAATATTCTTTAACTAAACTTAAAATTTGTTCTTTCATTTCCTTCTCATTACTCTCTGTCATCACTTATCCCCCTGCAAAAACTCTTTGATTTGGCTTTCCATACATTCAGCAATGTTACCTTCTTTTTCATAAACCTTTGCCCATTCTACTGTTTTCGCAACAGCCTCATCAATATGCCATTTTGGCTGCCACCCGAAAACAGTCTTTAACTTTGAGCAATCCAGTTTAAGAAAGTTTGCCTCATGAGGTCCTTCAATACTGATATTTTTCCAGTTTTGGCCAGAACCCCATTTTTTACAAAAAATATCCACCAAGTCTCCTGTTGTCAAGCAGTCGCAGTCATCAGGCCCAACATTATAATAGCCAGCATATTGGGGATCCTTATATTGGGCCTCTGCAATCATCAAATATGCATACAATGGTTCGAGAACATGCTGATAAGGCCTAGTAGAATGAGGATTGCGAACAACAATTTGTTCTTTTTTATAGGCAGCTCTAATGCAATCTGGGATTATTCTGTTTTCTGCAAAATCGCCGCCGCCAATGACATTACCCGCTCTTGCCGTCGAAACAGCTACTCTCCCATCAGCAAAAAAACTATTTTTATAGCTATGGGTTACAAGTTCTGAGCAACTTTTACTGTTAGAATAAGGATCGAAGCCATCCAAAGGCTCATTTTCACGATAGCCCCAAGTCCATTCTTTATTCTCATAAACCTTATCTGTTGTAACATTCAGGAAAGATTTAACACTTGTACCGGTTCTAATGCATTCTAATATATTGACCGTACCCATTACATTAGTCGAATAAGTACCAACTGGATCTTTATAGCTTTCGAGAACAATTGGTTGTGCAGCTAAATGTAGCACAATTTCCGGGTTACTTGTTTCAAAGGCTCTTTTCATCTTATCATAATCACGAATGTCGCCTATGATTGAGTTGATGCCATTTTCAACACCGGAAATTTTAAAGACCTTAGCACCCTCTTTTGTCGGTGATGATAAGGAATAGCCTGTTACTTCTGCTCCTGCCATTTCAAGCATCTTGCAAAGCCAGGTACCTTTAAACCCAGTATGCCCAGTAACAAAAATTCTTTTGCCTTTGAAAAATTCGAAATTTATTACCATGTTTTCCATGGTGCATTTCCACTTTCCCATAATTCTTCCAACTGCATTTTATCACGCTGCGTGTCCATACATTGCCAAAAACCATTATGTTTAAAAGCCATAAGCTGTTGCTCCATTGCAACTCGTTCCAATGGCTCTTTTTCAAAAACCGTGCTATCACGATCAATATATTCGAAAATTTTTGGTTCAAGAACCATATAGCCTCCGTTTATCACGCCGCCATCCATATCATTCTTTTCACGGAAAGAGGAAATTACACCCGTTTTATTAATTTCTAAAACACCAAAACGCTGCCCTACCGTTACAGCAGTCATTGTCGCAATTTTGCCATGGGTTTTATGAAATTCAACTAATTTAGCAATATCAACATTGCTTACACCGTCACCGTATGTAAGCATAAAGGTTTCGTCACCAACATATTTCTGAATGCGCTTTAGGCGACCACCTGTCATTGTATTCAAACCAGTATCCACTATGGTTACTTTCCAAGGCTCAGCACTATTATGATGTATCATCATCTCATTATTATTGGTAAAATCGAAAGTGACATCAGAAGTATGCAAAAAATAATCGGCAAAATATTCCTTGATAATGTGCTGTTTGTAACCGGCACAAACAATAAATTCATTAAATCCATAAGAAGAATATATTTTCATAATATGCCATAAAATTGGTTGTTCGCCAATTTCAATCATTGGTTTCGGCTTTAAATGGCTTTCCTCGCTAATACGCGTTCCAAAACCACCTGCTAACAGTACTACCTTCATATTTTAACAACTCTCCTTATATCGTTAATCTTGCTTAAAGAGTGGCCTTGGCAAAATAGCGATTAACCACAAAATGAAAATGCTTTTATGTGAAAAAAAGGGAAATAAAGGTTTATATTCTTTGTAAATTTCATAATCATACAAACCTTTACCGCGAAGATACCTAAATACCTTGCCTCCTATAGATCTTTTATAATGCCGAAATGAATACAAGAATGCGTTTTTAGCATCTGTATCATATCCACTCAATCCATCATAAATTGACTTCCAATCTTTACCATAATACTGCAAAACATTATCAGTGTAAGCGCAACTAGATGAATTGCTGTACACGCAAAAAGCATCATACCAATACACATTGATATTACGCTTTTCAAAAAACTTAAATATAGCAAAAATATGTGGAAATGCATTATCTCCATATTTGGCAATATTCATATTTTCAACATTTTTTCGATTGAAAATCAAAGAACTGATCCAAGACATTGGTTCCGCCAACTCAGCAATTAATTCGTTTGAATTCTCATAAAGATGAGTTTTCAAGTCCTTAACTCTTGGTTTTTTTGTGTTTTTTTTGACATCGTACCCACCACCATTAACAACTATCATATCGTAATCAGCTTTATCAAGAATATCTTGGCTTATTTTTTTGATCATTCCATCAAATATTAAATCATCATCGCCCAGCAACCAACAATATTTTGTTTCAGCCATTAGAAGCGCTTTTTCAAAATTTAGACTGAAGCCAAGATTTTCATTGTTTTTACTATAATAAATATATTCATACTGTTGTTGATAGTATTTGACTATTTCCTCTGTATTATCTTGTGATGCATTGTCGGATATGTAAATCGGAACTTCTTGGTTTTTACACTCTTTAATCAAATGTCTAATATTTTCTTCTAATTTAGCGGCCCTGTTGTAAGTTGGAATGCATATTCCTAATTTATTATTCATTATTAATTTCCTGCCTTAAAATTTCTTTCATGCACTTATCAATGGCTTCTGACCTTGCATGCCAAGAATTGTTTTTTGCAATATCAACGCGTGCATCATATAAACTTTGGTCATGCTCCTTAATTGCCTTGTCAATTGCCGCCACAAATTCTTCTTCGGTATCTATACAATAGATATTTGGTTCATATTGTTTCAATTCCGGCAAAGAAGTCGCAACAACAGGTTTTCCGGCAGCACAGTATTCATAAAATTTTATGGGATTAACGCCCAATGTAAGTTTGTTTATTCTGAAAGGTATTATTCCTACGGCAAAAGAATGGTAAAATTCTGATAGATTTTCATAGTTCTGCTTACCAAAAAACTTTACGTTTTCCATTTTCTTCAGTGCAGAAATATCCGTGCTGACTGGCCCCACCATATGGAAATCAACGTCTGGTAAACCCTTTGCTGCAGCCGATATCATCTCTATATTAACCCAATCAGAGATTGCACCAACAAAACCGACTATTTTTTTCTTGAATTCATCACTTTTCTCCTCTTGAGCACGGTAGAAATGTTCAAACTCCGCACCGTTACGAACTAAAAAAGTGTTAGTATTCTGTTTTACAATTCTGTCATACAAATTTTGTGCGCTGGCAAAAACAATGCTTGCCTTTTTTATAAGCTTATCTTCATTGGCTCTTGCCAACTCAACATAAGCACTGGAAAATTCAGCCACTTCGTCACAACAATCATAAATCAGCTTATTTTCTGGCAAGTAATCTAAAATATCTATGGCATAAATATCTTGCATCCACAAAATCGCATTTTCAAAATGCATTTTTTTTACCATAGTATGTGTCTGTCTGCAAAAAAAGAACTTTCTTATCTTACTATTCAACCTAGGATACCTACGAATTGATAAGGGCATACAAGGCACAAAAACACTCAACCCTTGAACCGGTTGATAAAATGTTTTTGGCCATTTGCCCTTATTTTTCCTATATTTGACAACTCTACTCCAGTCATAAGCCGGTTCAATATATATTATTTCGTGTTTCTTTGCCAACTCTCTCATTAAATGTTGGGGACGTTGTTTCATATCGTCCCAACGAGTAGCTGCTATGCAAATTATTTTCATGAAGTTGTTCTTTCCTCCTTGTTTAGGCCTTCAGTCTCCAACTGCCATAATTTTGCATACTTATTCATTGTGTAATTTGCATAATTTGCGCAAAGCATATAACCCAACTTGCCATCTAAAAAGCCTTGCTTTAGAATATACATTTTGAAAAATGCCCAAGAAGGCCTAACTATTATATCAAACAAAAAATTAAAACTCTTGCCAGAATCATGTCGTTTTTTTGCAGCTAACTCAGAATATTGATTCATTTTATTTAGATATTGTGTCCATGTCTCATATGTGTAATGCAACATCGGTTTAGTAAGACGTCTATCACTAAACTTGTGCACTATTTTGGGATGCACAAACCCCGTTACATAGCTTCCTTCTGTTGGCATGAGTCTACACACCCAATCCGGACTAAGTGGGCCGTGGTCAACCTTTTTATGTTTAAAATGGTTAATTCTTTTAATCCAATAGCCGAACTTATCCCCGCTTTGAACTGTCTCAATAATCTCCTTGGATAATTCTGATGTCACCCTTTCATCTGCATCAATAAAAAATATCCAAGGTTTTGTAGCCTGCTGAATTGCAAAAGTTTGTTGTCCTCCCCAATCACCGTTCATATTTCTTTTGAATACACGCGCTCCTAGGGATTCCGAAACTTTTTGCGTCTCATCTGTGCTAAAATCATCAATTACAATGATTTCTCCTGCAAAATCACAACTTTTGATACACTCAGCCATATTTTTTTCTTCATTTCTCGCCAGAATTAAAACCGATATTTCTTCCATTATTTATCCTACTTTCAACTATTAAGTCACTTACATTTTCACTTTAACAATAATATTTATTTCACGCTCAATTTCACGCATCACATGAGCAGGCAATATTTTTTCATGTATAATGAAGTCTTCCGTCGGCTCTACGCCGTCTCTCTTAAAAGCGTAGTCCTCACAGATCTCCGTTGCGTTCTCGCTCAATGGCCGCCATTCAACTGGATTGGTAACCAAATAAATAGCTATAATCGGTATATCTGTTGTAGCCGCAATATGAACGGAACCTGTATCTACCGATACTAATAAATCACTCTCCATGAATAACGCAACTAAATCAGCGGGTTCAGTCTGACCGCAAATATTTTCTACCTTAGCGTTACATTTATCAATAATAGCTTGGGCATAAGTAAAATCACCTGCTGTCCCAATGATATAACAATCAGCGTCATATCTCATTTTTGTTTCGTTGATTACTTGCACAAAATAGTCCGGCTGCCAATTCTTGTCCTCTGAAGTGCCGCGAACGCAGAATAATATTTTTTTACGGTTTGCAGAGTCATGTTGTATCCCTAACAAATTTTTAATTTTCAGCTTGCTACTTTCTGACGGTCTCGGCATAGTTGGCCTTGCAGTTTCTCCAGCAGACAACCTTAAAAATGGCCGTACAACCTTCATGAAAGTTTCGCTTTGGTGTTCTGTAATTTGTTGCGTGATTGGAACCATTTGCGTAAACAAAATACGATACCATTCCTTCCCATGACCATCCATACCATCTCCTGCCACCCGAATAGGAATTCCTGCCAAGTAAGCAATTAATAATGGTCTCAACCTGCTGTCCAAAGAAATATTTACATCAAATTTTCTTTTTCTTATTTCTGATATCAGATCAATCATTGACGAAAGAGAGGTCCCCTTAGATTTATAAGCGAACGGCAAGACTTCGTCAATTAAAGGATGGTTCTCAAAAAACGGTGCAACGCGCGGAACTGTCATCAAGGTAATCCATGCATCAGGATATACTTTTTTTACTAACGCAATAGCTGTCGTCGCCAGTAATACATCGCCTATATTCTTCAATTGATTTATTAGGATTTTCATAATATCCCCTATCCGATTTTCTTCAGCCAGTTTTCTGCGGCTTCTATGACCTGCTCAACCGTCAATCTCGTCATACACTGCATATCATCACACTCGTGTTTCATACCTTTGACACAGCCGGCACAGGGCGGCACAGCTTTGACGATAGTCGCCTCTTTAGTATAAGGTCCGTATAATGCAGGGCTCGATGGTCCATACATGGCGACAATAGGTACTTTCTGACTGATAGCGACGTGCATCGGGCCGCTGTCATTGGTTATGATAAGACAGCACCGTTTCATTGCCGCAGCTAATTGTCCGATGGTAAAGCGGCCTGTTGCAATAATCGGCTTGCTACTCATCAGCACCGTTGCTTCTTTAACCATTTCTTCGTCCATGATGCCGCCAAAAAATACCGTCTTATAGCCTTTAGCGCTTAATGCATCGGCAACCTGTGCAAAACGCTCCGGGGCCCAACGCTTCGTCTTGACTGCGCTTCCGATATTAAAGCCTACTATTCTATCATTAGCAGTTACCTGCTGTTCCTGCCAAAATGCATTGGCCGCTTTTTTATCATCAGTACCAGGAAAAATTTCAAGGCCGTTGCTCGTTAAATCTTTCACACCAAGCTGGGCCAATACGTCGATATACATATCTGCCGCATGCATTTTCCGATTCAGCCGCGTGACCTTTGTCAAAAAAGGTCGAAACAGGAAATGGCTGAAACCTACCTTTACCGGTACTTTTGCCAAAAATCCGATAAAAGAACAGCGCTCATTGGGATGAAGATTAATCAAAACATCAAACTTTCTATCACTGATTAAATCAGCCGTACTGCGGAGTGCCTTGAGATTATTGTCTTTACCCTTCTTGTCAATCGTTATTACCTCATCAATGTTAGGGTTGTGCAGAACAACATCTTTCAGCTTGTCATCAACCAGGTAGGCAATATGTGCATCCGGTGCGGCTTTGCGCAAGACATGCAAAAAAGGGGTCGTCAGCGTCAAATCACCAAGGTGCATCAAAAATGTAACTATAATCCGCTTTTTGTTGAATTCTATCATTTTGATCCCAACTTTTTCAAATATTCTTGATAAACTAGCTCTGGGGTAATATCTTCCATACAATGCCAGTCACTGCAATGTTTTTTTAGACAACCTGCGCATTCTGCCGGTGTAATCAGAACCGTTGCCTTATCACTGCCATAGGGGCCTGTTCTATCGGCTTTAGTCGGTCCGTACATTGCTATCAAAGGTTTTTTGAGAGCAGCCGCAAAATGCAGCGGTCCTGTATCGCCACTGATAAAGACGCTACATTTCTTTATCAATGCAGCAAGTTCCCTGAGCGAAGTCTGTCCTGTCAAATCAATAAGCTTATCGGTATGGGCTTTTGCCATAATCAACGATGCTTTTTCTTTTTCATCCGGTCCCCCGGCAAGAATTACAAAACTACCATTATCTGCTATTTTGTCCGCAAGCTCTGCATAATGAGAAGGCGGCCATTCTTTGGTTTGCCAACGGGCCCCCGGGACAAAAACAACATAATCTTCTTCCTTAAACCCCTTATGCTCCAATTTTTTCTGGATGCTCCGCTCTTCTTTTCTTAAATCAGGAAGAGGAAACTCTATATTTTTGACTTCTGCACCCAGATAGCGGACAACATCAAGATAACGTTCAATAACATGCTCTTCAGAATGAGAGCCACAAATAGCCTTGCTCACCAAGCCGCTGCCTTCACGCATCTCACAATAACCGATGCGATTGGAGCAGCCTGTAAGGGAGGCGACAACTGCACTTTTGAATAAACCTTGGAGATCAATTACCAAGTCAAATTTTTCCGCATGTAATTCTTGCCTGAACTTCCGAAGAAAGTTGATTTTTTGCCAAAGCCCCATTTTATTAAAAGCAACTTTGTCAAAATAAATAACTTGATTAATAGTCGGAGGATCAGGCAAAAATCCGCTGAACTGAGGATGCACCAGCCAGGAGATTTTGGCCTGTGGATATAGCTTGCGCAGAACAGCAGAAAAGGGCAACGCATGTATTACGTCACCCAATGAACTCATTTTGATAATCAATATGTTTTTGTAGTTTTGAGCTGGTACTTTATCTATGATAATCCCTCTATCCGTCAGCTTAACTTGCATCAACATGCCAGTTTTTTATACTTTCAAACCTTTCCCTCTGTAAGACCTCTATATCAGCAATATAGGGCTTTCTTCTTCCGCTTCGCTTCAGTGCAAACCGCTGCGCCACACGCAGTAAACTGTTAGGTAACTCATGCTTCATCTGAGGAAGCCTTTCAGATATTTCATGCTCTACTTCTTTTCCACTATTTTCTTCACAAATTCCAGCAAATTGCCACCTTCAAAAAGGTATCCCCTGATGCCGGCTGCCTCAGCTGACTCGATATCGCGCTTTTTGTCGCCGACCAGAAATGATTCTGCTTTGCAGACTGGATATTCCGACATTGCTTGCAGAATAAGCCCCGGTTTAGGCTTGCGGCAATCACATTCGACAGCATATTCTTCTACTTTGCCAGTCGGCAGGTGAGGGCAATAATAAAATTTTGTTATTTTGCCGCCTGCCTCCGCTATCTCCGCTGCCATATGCTCATGCAAATGCTGCATAGCCTCTACTTCATAATAGCCACGCGCTATGCCGCTTTGATTCGTAACAACAAAGACAGTATAGCCTTTCCCGGTCAAGTAGGCTACGGCCTCTTTGGCATCATCAATCCATTCCAATTCTTCAACGCTGTGCAGATAATCCTTGTCAACATTCAGCACACCATCACGATCAAAAAAAACTGCTTTATCTTTCATTAAGTAGATACCCGTCATTTTTATCTAATAACGCACAGTATTCGGCAATAGCTTCCTCTATATCAGTGAAGCCCCCATCATAGCCGGCTGCAAGCAGTTTCGAACTATCTGCTTCTGTGAAGCTTTGATATTTGCCCTTGAGCACTTCCGGG
>JBOFWD010000130.1:0-2848 GCA_051653445.1 Acidaminococcaceae bacterium
CAAACCTACTTTAAATCCAGCCTTGCGCAGAATCAAACGAATAACATTAGTAGTTGTTGTCTTCCCATTGGTACCTGTTACGCCAATCATACGCATTTTTTTGCCAGGATAGTCAAAAAACCACGGTGCAACATAGCTCATGGCATCGCGGGTATCATTCACCTTTATAACAGTCAAACCTTCCGGCCTGTTCTTTATTTCATCTTCCACAAGAACGCAAGCAGCTCCATCCTTATAGGCTTGTTCTATATATTTATGCCCATCAACATGAGCACCTTTAAGACAAATAAACAAACTGCCTTCTTGCACTTGACGAGAGTCAGCTGTTACATCTGTTATATTTTTATCCAAAGATCCCATGACCTTAGCCTGCGGTAATACAACTAATAAATCCAGAAGATTCTTTTGCATTTTCTTACCCTCCAAAATTGAAAGAGCAGCCAAAAGGCTGCCTCTCCATATCGCTGTATATTATATCATAAACGTGTACAGAAGGCTACAATTTTACTTTGCGTAAGCATAACCATCATATAGATTTTTCTTACTATCCGCCTGTACATAAATATTATTGCGTGCTACCTGCATACCAAGATTTTTCTGTGCGATTCCAGCAATACGAGCTGGACTTTTAAGTGTTTCAACTTCTATTTTCAACTCTGCATTATGCGAAATAAGTGCACTTTCCTGTTGTTTAAGCGATACCAAGTTATTGCTGTTAGAAACATAAGCTTCGCTTCTTATAACCGATACAAGATAAAATGCCAACAAACAAGCTACTAAGACCATTACCCTGTGACGTAAAAACTTATAAGGTTCTACCGAAGGCCTTTTACTAAGAACTTTATGCGATTCCTGAAAATCAACTTCCCAAGCATAATTGTCATATTTTCTAGCCAGCATTGTTTTTACCCCCAGTCTTAGACTTTTATTGCTCCTCTAAGGCGTGCGCTTCTTGATCTTGGATTTTCTTCTATTTCCTGCTCAGTTGGTTTTATTGAAATAGGCTTTTTCAGCTGTGGTTTCTTACCACATACACAAATCGGAATTTGCGGCGGGCAAGTGCATCCTTTGGCCAACTCCGCCAATGTCTGCTTAATTATTCTGTCTTCTAAAGAGTGGAACGTTATAATACCAATTTTCCCACCTATTTTTAATCTGGCAACTGCTTTTCGCATTACTTCTTCAAGAATATTCAACTCATTATTGACTTCTATTCGAATTGCCTGAAAAGTGCGCTTAGCCGGGTGCGGTCCATCTTGTCTGGCACCTTTAGGAATTGCTTTTTTTATCACAGTTACCAACTCTTCAGTCGTAACAATTGGTTTTATTTTTCTTTCGTTTACTATAAACTGAGCTATCCTCTTGCTCCAGCGTTCCTCACCATATCTGTAGATAATGTCAGCCAACTGTTCTTCGCTGTAGTTATTTACTACATAGCAAGCATCCAATTTGCTTTCCCTGTTCATCCGCATATCCAGCGGACCCTCGTGCATATATGAAAATCCACGTTCCGGCGTATCAAGCTGATATGAAGAAACACCCAAGTCAAAGAAAATGCCATCTATCATCTCTATGCCTAACGAATCCAGAACTTTGTCAAAGTCTTTAAAATTCGATTTAGCAATCCTTACATCGCATTGTAAATCGGTAAGCCTTTCAGTTGCTGCCGCAATAGCGGCGTCATCCTGATCAATACCAACTATTGTGCCTGCGCTAGTGAGTTCCTGTGCGAAAGCCTTGGTGTGACCTGCTCCGCCCATCGTACAATCAACATATGGACCATCTTGATTGCCGATTAACCATTCAACACTTTCGTTCAGCAATACGCTCTTATGAACAAACTCCATTTATCTTCCCACCTGTCATTAAGAGTCTACAGGCCTAAATCAACTAACTGTTCGACTATTTCCGTAACATCTTCATTAACTTCTTCATTATATTTATTCCAACGATTTATATCCCAAATTTCTGCTCTGTTGCCAACACCTACTATTACAACATTCTTTTCAAGAGCCGCATGTGTTCTCAAAGATGGTGGAACCAAGATGCGTCCTTGCTTATCACACTCAGCATCTGTCGCTCCCGAGAAGAAATAACGTGCAATATCACGTGCCTCTTTCTTCATTAAAGTCATCTGTTTCAATTTATTAACCAGAATATCCCATTCTTGTTCATCATAAACAAATAAACAGCCATCAAGACCTCTGGTAATAATAAAATGGTCTCCAAGTGCTTCTCGGAGCTTGACTGGCATAAACAAACGACCTTTAGCATCGATATTGTGTTGAAATTCACCCATCAACATCCCAGTCGCCACCCTTTCACCACTTTTCACCACTTTTCACCATTATAATCTTTATTTCGCAAAAAAACAAGTTATTACCTCTTATATTTAACGTATTTAAAAATATTTTTTTGACAAAATAAAAAAGTACCGTCATCAGATCCCGATTGATCTTCCGACGATACTTTCCATCTCTTTTTTTATAAATATGAGTGCTCATTAAGCCGAGTTCTGTTCCGCAAAGCGGCGATAATCATTTATCTAGGCTTCCAGTCGCCTGGAAGCTCAAGCGACGCAACCCGGAAGGATCAGCGGGCAGCTTCATCCCTTCCCTATTTGGTCTTGCTCCGAATGGGGTTTACCTAGCCAACCGATTACTCGGTTGCTGGTGCGCTCTTACCGCACCGTTCCACCCTTACCGGTCGAAACCGGCGGTTCTCATTTCTGTGGCACTTTCCCTGAGGTCACCCTCGCCGGGCGTTATCCGGCATTCTGCCCTATGGAGCTCGGACTTTCCTCGTCTACCCAACAGGATAGCCGCGATTACCTTTCACACTCATACCC
>JBOFWD010000131.1:0-7517 GCA_051653445.1 Acidaminococcaceae bacterium
GATGGCATTCTTCATGCTCTTATTGGAATAAACATAATAAGGCATGCGCCCCCTGATGCCATTTACCGCCGCCAGAGCTTCTTCAATTTCCGGCCCGACCGAAGCGCCGCTCCACAGATTAATCCTGCATTTTTTGCCCGCCCTTATTGCTTTTGCAAGTGCCATTGTTGTTTTTTTAGGATAACCTGATGGCGTAAACCCGCTTACGCCAACATTCATCCCATCTTCAATCAGCTCTGCCGCCTTCTCCGGACTGACGACTTTCCGAAACAAATTTGGATTGCGAAGTCTTGTAGCATCTAACATTCTCATCCCTTCTTTGCATAGAATCATAGAGCCTTGTCTCTTCGCCTTTATTGTATGACAATAAATTTTATAATAAAAATATATAAATTTAATAAAAGTTATAACTAATATTTATATTTGGTTATTGTTGCCGCCAAAGCAATTTACATTTATTTATATAACCAGTCTGCTTTTTTTATTATTGTAAGCATCGCTATTTAAAAACCATAATGATGGAACCATGCTTGCACTTTCCAAAATTTGCGCTATTATATAAAATATAAGATAATGTTATATTTTATATAATAAATATGTTTTAAAAACAAAGGAGGCTGCTCTCTATGGATTTAGAACATTACCGAAATTTTATTACCATAGTCGAAAGCGGAAGCCTATCGGCTGCTGCCGAAAAAATTCATATCGCTCAGCCAGCGCTTACAGCTCAAATCAAGGCTTTGCAAAAAAAATATGGAGCACCTCTGCTCCATCTCAAACGTGGCGTTCGCAATATTGAATTAACCGATGCGGGCTCTATCCTCTACAATAAAGCAAAATTTCTCTGTACGCTCGAAGCTGATGCGCAAAGAGAAATCACTGCTTGCGCAAACGGGCTTGCCGGCACCTTGAGAATAAGCCTCTCGCCGTCGATGTCCGTGCTATTTATCCAAAAGTTTCTGAGCAAATTTTCCAAAGAAAACCCTGATATTGATTACGAACTTTATGAAGTGCCGATTACTGAGCAAACACATCAACTTTTGAGCGGCATAACAGAAATCGGCATTGCCAACGCACCTTTAGAACAAGCGCATCGTTTTGAAGTATTGATGACTAAAAGCGAATCTCTGGCTGCCGTTTACCACAAAGACTCAACCTGGGTTTCACCTGATTTGGAACATCTGACTTTAAACTCTTTGGAAGATATTCCTCTCTGTCTTTCACGCGGCTGCTCCAACCTGTTTCTAAACGTCTGCAAAGAAGCATTTGTTTATCCTAAAATTCTCAGCATAAATACCACCAAATTATCGACTATCATGTGGGCAAGACAGCAAGCCGGGGTCGCCATCGTTCCCGTCGGCACCGGAGAAATCTTTTCAGAAGAACTATACTGCCGTCCGATCGATGATGAACGCCTTAACATGAACAAGACCCTTTGTGTGGTGAAAGGCAGGCCTTTATCGGCCGTTGCCCGCAATTTTCTTAATTATTATACCCAACTATCCTGACTGCATGCTTATCTTCCTGCAAGCGCAAAAGGGCCTGTCGCTATTGCGACAGGCCCTTTCTTTATGTTTTAAATTATTTTATTTGCCAATTAAGCGGCGGATAACTTCCTGGTAAGCTTCTTCGATGCTGCCAAGATCGCGACGGAAACGGTCTTTATCCAGTTTTTCCTTCGTCTCTTCATCCCACAGGCGCGAAGTATCAGGAGTAATTTCGTCTGCCAGAATTACATTGCCTTCAGCATCTACACCAAATTCCAGTTTGAAGTCTACTAATTGGATTTTTCTTTCCAACAAAAATGCTTTTAAAATTTCATTGATTTTGAGAGCATATTCTTTCATTTTGGCAATTTGCGCATCAGTACCGAAACCAAAGGATTCAGCATAGTCGGCATTAATCATTGGATCGCCAAGATCATCATTTTTGTAGTAGAATTCGACAAGCGGTCTTTTCAGAACCAAACCTTCTTCTACACCCATCTTTTTGGCCAGGCTGCCAGCCGCAATGTTACGAGTAACGACTTCCACAGGAATAATAGTTACTTTTTTGCAAAGAGCTTCGCGGTCGCTTAGTTTTTTGATCTGATGATGAGGAATACCATTTTTGCCCAACAAATCAAAAAAGAACGTTGTAATCGTATTATTCATAATACCCTTATCAAGGATAATTCCTCTTTTCAACCCATTAAGAGCCGTGGCATCATCCTTATAATAAACGATGATTTCATTAGGATTATCTGTAGTAAAAATTTTTTTCGCTTTGCCTTCATACAACATATTTGACATAATTTCTACCTCTGCTTTCTTTTTTCATATTTATTATGCAAAATCATATAAGCTCAAATTATGTAATTCTAATTCAAAATTTGCTTCTGCTGCGTTCTTAGTTTAGCTTATATTATAGTACGGTGTCAATATTTTATCCGAATATTTTTTTCATATTTAGTAAAAAATGTCACATTTAAGGCTTTTTTCCGAACGTTATCTTTATTGCAAAAAATATCATTTCGTTTTATCGCATGCGCATTTGCAAATTAAAGTTTTTATATTGTGCAATCGACTTTCGAACACATACCACGCAATAGAAAGGAAAAAGATTCCCGTCAGCCTACGGGAATCTTTTTCCTTATCATTATAATTCAATCAATTCATAGTTTCGACTGCCCATGCCAATTTTCTCCGCATAAGCCAAGGCTTTTGTGCCATCAACATAGTCATGCATATGCTTGAACTTGTCAGTACCAGCTGGCAGAGCCTCGCCCAGCGCTGAATCAGCCAAACCCTCTGCAGCTTTGACCAAATCATAGGCCGCCTGGTCTATAGCAACAGGATCGGTCGAAGACAAGAACCCGATGTCCGGCACAATTGGAGCATCACTCCAAGGCACACAATCACACAAAGGAGTCACATCTACCACCAAGGTAATATAACCTACTTTGTCTTTTTTATTGGCGACAGCACCATAAGCATATTCAACCATGCGCTCAAGGAAAGGCTCAATTTCAGTTGCCCAGTCAATTTCTATGGTTTTTTTAAGGCAGACAGTCAGACACTCCCCGCAGCCGATACACAGGCTGGCGTCAATTTCGGCTTTGCGTCCGCTGTCCATGGCAATCGCGTGCTGTGGGCAGACCAAAGTACAAGCCCTACAGCCTATACAGCCTTCTTTTTTTACCTTGAAACACAAGTCATGCTGCGCTTTTTTGCCAATAGCAGGTGCACAACCCATCGCCAGGTTTTTCAGTGCGCCGCCAAAACCAGCCATCTCATGACCTTTGAAGTGCGAAACAACTATCATGCTGCCCGCATCAACTATATCACCGGCAATATGCACCTTTTCGAAATGCCTGAGCCCCACGCTTACTTCTCTGCAATTGCCGCCACGAAGGCCATCCGCAACAACGAAAGGAGCACCCGTTACTTCCATGCCAAAACCATGTGACAAAGCTGTTTCCAAATGGCTTACAGCATCATGACGGCTGCCTGAATAAAGCGTATTCGTATCGGTAAGATAAGGCCGTCCCCCCGCCTGCTTAATTCTGTCCACCACTTGTCTTACCAGCACAGGCGATACATAAGCGTCATTGCCAGCTTCGCCAACATGCAGCTTGACGGCAGTCAACTCATTCTGCTCAATAAGCTCACTCAACCCCGCCATATCAAAAAGCCCGCGAATCTTTGCGTTCTTATTGGTTCTCGGTCCCTTGCTGCGCAAGTAAGAAACATAAACCTTACTCTTTTCAGTCATAAAAAAACCTCCTTGTGCATTACTATTTAATAGTATTCGCACAAAAAGGTTATTTCCCCTGCCCTAGAACAGGCCAGGTAAGTTTAAATTTTTTGTAAAGATTTCGGGATTGCCGATAATCCGCGATTTAACAAAGTCGCCATGACTATCGCTGCCGCCGCTGATCAACAAGTTGTTCTGCTGACAATACGCCAACAGCGTTCTGGTATCCTCCGCATTATGCCCGGAATGGTAACATTCAAAACCATCAAACTTTTCCAACGCCATTTCATCCATCGTACTTAAAAGGCCCGGTCCATGCATTTCACTGGCCGCATGAGCCAGGATAGCCACCCCGCCTGCGTTATGGATAATATCAATCGTTTCCGCAATCGTAGGAAAAACAGGAAATCCGAGAGCATTTTCCTGCGTAAATATGCGATTGAAAAAATCCATAATATCTGAACATAATCCCTTGTCTTGCAAATAAGACAAGGCCTTCCAGCCGCCTCGGCCTCTGTCATGTTCATAAGATTGAAACTCCGTCATGCAGACAGGCCAGCCTTTTTCCGCCAAAATACTAATGCTGTCCTCATCTTTTTTTGCCAGAAGCGACTCATTATGATTGAGCAGTTCCAACAACCGCCTGTCGGTAATATCTATCCCATACCCCAGTACATGAAAGCAGGTTTCATGCTTGGTCGTTGATATTTCGACACCTCTAAGGAATTGGACACCTGCTTGGCGTGCATATGCTTCTGTCTCCGCCACATTAGCAACGCTTTCATGGTCGGTCACCGCAATAGCTCCCAGTTTGGCCTGTTTTGCGGCCGCCACCAATTGCTGTGGCAGCCATGTACCATCCGAAGCAGTGCTATGCAAATGAAGGTCAGCACGTATAAACTCCATAATAACCCTCCCTTAGTGCCTTCTGGCATAATCCCAGACAATAAAATTCGCCAAAGCATCTTCCTGTGGTGTAGCAGGATAAGGATTATCCATCACATCTACAAAACTCATTTGTTCAGAGAAGTAATAAGCCTTACCGCCAAAATAACCAAGCGCAAACGGCACATCAGCTGGCAGCAAGAGATTTCTTCCCAGAAAATCACTCGGTGTTTCCATACCCATCAAAGGCAAAAGCGTAGGCGCAAGATCCATCGAGCTGGCATATTCAGCTGTTTTCAACGCATCCAAAGGCTTAAGATTCTTCGCGACAAAAATCAGCGGTATCGGCGCGATACTCTGAGTGTCTGCCGCATTTTCCACAAGCTCTTTATATTCGCCGCCGGAATGAGGATTATGATCACTCGTAATAATAAACAAAGTGCGGTCATCCATCAGGCCCTTAGCCTCTGCTTCTTTGAAAAATTCTTTCAGTGTATAGTCTACCCAATGGATACCTCTTACCGTCACGAATTTGCTGTCACGTACTGTTTCCGGCATCTCTTCCCACTTCAGGCCATAGTAAGGATATGGCTGATGCATGTCAAGAGTTTTAGTCACCATGAGCAGCTTGTCATTACGCCCGCGTTCCAACATTTTAATAGTTTCTTTATACATCACGTCATTATGGAAACCCCAGCCACTGGCACCGGTATAACCCTGTTCTTCCAGATACTCACGAGCATAGTATTCCTGCATGCCGAACTGCTTGGGATAATGTTTGAACTCATTGGCATAATAACCGCTGGACGCATTAAGAAAAATTCCCCGCCAGTTAGTGTCCTGCAGTTGGTTGAAAATCGAACCCTGCTTGCCAATTTCCGGCGTATCACGGTCAAACAGCAGTTGTGAACGGAATGTACTATTGAGCCCTTCAGTCGTTGGTATAGCCGAAGAATAATAGCGATCAAGATGGGGGTATTTGCTTAGCAATTCATCCAGGAAAGGCGTCGCTTCCGCCGGAATATTCTTATTGTAATAATGCACAAAATCGCGATGAACAGATTCCAGCACGAGAAGCACAATTTTATCGTATTTTGCCGCAGTTGGCGCAGAAATATTTTTTTCCGGCACAATACCCATCCCCCGCAAAATTTCTTTATCTTTATCAGAGAGATCCCTTTTTTCAAGTTTCTTAGGATCCTTGATGATTTTATCAGTATCAAATAAAGCCTTGCTGATGAAATTGACGTTGACAGGCATAGCTACCGCATTGCGGTAATTTTGTCTTGTGGCTTCAATTTCTGCCTCCGACCAAAGTCCACCTACCTTATTTATCGCAAAATGAATACTGTCCGAAATTGACATATAAGAAAAATTTAAAGATAGCGTAAAAATAGAAACGCATAAAAGCGACCAGGCGAAATTAGGTTTTTTCTTTGTGGGTTTGCTCACTCTGAACAGCAAGAAAACAAGAACAACGATGACAGTTACACCAACAAGAAAAGGCGTTTTGGCTGTTTCCAAAACACCCTTGATGGAATAATAGTTAAGATTTCTAAATAAAACACTTTCCACGTGCATCGAAGTTGTCCAAAAATAAACAGCATCAAAAAGCATGATCAGGCAGCTGGCAAGATAAACAAAACAATAAATCGCCTTCATGCCTTTATTTGGCCACTTATGGTAGCACATCGCCGCCAAAAGGCATAGCATAACATTGTTGTTCAAACCAGCTAAAACAGCCAGAAAAGTCAAAAAGCCCCAATCAAGCCGCAAATAATTAATCATAAAACCTGCAAATACCAAATAACCTACGCCGAGAACTACAACAGGAAAGTAGCGTTTTACTCTGTCTCTGATTCTCATACGGACATTATATAACAAGTTCGCCGCACCAATTAAGAGCGCATCCCTCAAAAACAGGTTTAAAGCAGTAAACCAGAACTCCTCTGTCGGAAAAGGAACAATTTCACGATAAAACCGCTCTGCAAAAAAAGCCTCAATGGCGAAACAAACTATAAATAAAAGCCCTATAAAACGATTTTTGTTCACGTGAACGCCACCTTACGCAATAAACTTTATCGGCATAGAAATCAAGTTGATACTAAGAGGCGATGTCACTAAGCAATCGCCGTCCAGCTCTGCTGCGAATTTTTCCGTATTGCATTTAATTTCCACTTTTTGTGCTTCAATAATTTCTACGGAACTATCCGCAGCAAGAGTATCCGTAGCTATCAGCGCCAGATATTTCAACAAATTCAGCTTATTGACGCCCGGAAACAAACAAACATGCAGCTTAGGCGATGAAAGGGATGCACCGTCGGCAAGTGAAAACCAACCTGCGTAATAGCGGCTTTTAGCTACGATTACAGATGCCGCATCACGCCAGATGCCATCATCATCAATCATTACCTGAAATTTATACTGCCAGTCTTTCCATAACAGTTCACGTTTCACAAGTTCTGTGCCTTGAAGGACATAAGCAAATTTCGATAAATATTTTTTCTCTGTTTCAGAAATACTGTCAATAACCATTGAATCAATGCCTATACCGGCACAAGTCATAAAAACTCTGTTGTTTGCCTGTCCAAGCCAGACAGGCGTAACGGTACCGCTGGAAACCTTTTTCACCCATTCCTGCGGATTTGTAGGCATCATAAGCTCTTTAGCGACCAAATTTACCGTACCCATAGGGTATACACTCATATAAGGCATTTTGTCGTTTTCAACAAAAACTTCCGTAATCGCCCGCAGCGTTCCGTCGCCTCCGGCCACAATCACCCAATCGAAATCTTCGTCGCAG
This sequence comes from Acidaminococcaceae bacterium, assembly GCA_051653445.1. Lineage (GTDB taxonomy): Bacteria > Bacillota > Negativicutes > Acidaminococcales > Acidaminococcaceae > RZYP01. The sequence goes on from JBOFWD010000131.1 coordinate 7,424, forward strand.
ATTTTCTTGGCAATACCTCTGACTTCTTCAAATGACCTTATGCCTATTTCAGTAAAATTACTATCGCCGAGCATATTTTTCAGCAAACGCTTTA
>JBOFWD010000132.1:0-9027 GCA_051653445.1 Acidaminococcaceae bacterium
CTTAACTCCATTTTTAATCAATTTCTTCAAATCTGTGTTCAGCCCAATCGCAGCCATAGCCATTACAATCATATATTTACCCGCAACAACAAAGACATCCGACAGCTGTCCAAGCTCAAGAAAGGTATTAAGCACAGCCGTTAATAAAAACCAGATAACAAACCAGGGAAAGACACTGGCAATACTGAATTTTTGTGCATTTTCCTGCTCTCTTTTGCTATTACGAGCAGTAATAACTGCCAAAACTAAAGTTATCGGCACAATCATCAGAGTTCTTGTCAGTTTGACTATTGTCGCATAAGCAAGGGCCTTATCGTTGCCGACCATATTACTCCAAGCAGCACCAGCAGCGACCACTGACGAAGTATCATTAATCGCCGTACCGGCCCACATACCAAAACCGGTATCACTCATACCAAAAGCACTGCCTAATGCTGGAAAAATAAATACCGCAACGATATTAAACAGAAAAATCGTAGAAATCGCATGAGCCACTTCAGCATCTTTTGCCCTAATTACAGGTGCCGTTGCCGCGATTGCCGATCCTCCGCAAATAGAAGTGCCAACACCAATCAAAGTTGTCATTTTACCATCAAGCCTAAGCATTTTCCCAACAAAATAAGCAGTTATAAAAGATGCGGTAAGTGTGAAAAATATAATAGATAATGATTCTGTACCAACTTGCAGTACATGAAAAAGATTCATGCTGAAACCAAGCAATATTATCGAATACTGCAGAATTTTTTTTGAAGTATATTTCACGCCTTGTTCAAAAGATGGTGCAGCCAAAATATCCCCATTTTGCCCACCAGTTAAAACCTTCGGGCAACCCATCGTCAGCAGCATACCAATAATGATAGCAAATACAGGGCTGCCAATTATAGGAAATTCATTACCCAAAAACCAGGCTGGTATTCCAAGCAAAAAACATAAGGCAATTCCAGGTAAAATTTCTTTTGTTTTAGTCATCGACTCACACTCCTTAGAAATAATTAAGAACAATAAAATTTTAATCAATAATGTTCTTTTTGTAAAATACTATTATATAATAAATTATATAGTATTTTACCTATGTTATCAGGAGGAAAAATGACAATAAGACATTTAAAGATTTTCATTAAGGTAGCTGATTGCAACAGCATGACATTGGCTGCCAAAGAATTATTCATATCGCAGCCTACCGTCAGTCAGGCTATCAATGATCTTGAAAAGTTTTATGGCATAAGGCTATTTGAAAGGCTTAACAAACGTTTATTTTTAACTGCTAAAGGTAAGCAACTTTTAGGTTACGCTCGGCATATTACGGCTCTCATGGCGGAAATGGACCAAGTAATTCAAAACCCCGATAAGAACAGCCGCCTCTCCATAGGAGCCACTTTGACAATCGGTGACTGCTTGCTTCCAAAGCTGGTAAATATTTTCACAAAACACTATCCTGCTTTAAAAATAAACGCCACTATCAAAAACACCATAGAAATCGAGAAACTCATAATGCTAAACGAAGTAGACTTAGCATTAATCGAAGGGTTTTGCCATTCCTCTGATATCATTTTCGAACCATTTGCAAGTGATGAACTTGTATTGGTTTGCAGCCAAAATCATCGCTTGGCCAGCAAGGAAATTATCAGTCAGAAAGAAGCAACTAAAGTTGCTTTTCTTGTCAGAGAAAAAGGCAGCGGAACGAGAGAATTATTTGATAGCGCTATGTCAGTCAATGAAATCAGCTGGCACTCTTCTTGGGAATGCTGTGCTTCTGACATTCTTAAAAATGCCGCTTTGAACGGAATCGGTGTAGCTGTCATATCAAGGAGCCTTGTTCAGCATGAATTGAACACCGGTATTTTGCATAAAATTTCAATTGAAGGAATTGAGTTAAAAAGAACCTTCAACCTTGCCTATCATAAAAATAAATATATAACCGAATCTATGAAAACTTTTATATCACTGTGTAAAGAATTATAAACAAGTGGGCAGATAGCTTTAAAAGCTATTCTGCCCACTTGTTCAATTAGATTATTTTATGAAATTTTAGCACATTCTTGTCAGAAACAAGGGCACGGCTCCAGCCTCATGCTTCCAGTTGAATTATCATTGCTCTTGCTATCCATGGCTTTGGCTGCTTTTGGTCTTCCATGATCGTGCCTATATTTTCTAGGATCAAATGGTTTGCTACGGCAATCCTTAAGAATTGCCAAAGCTGTCTCAGGTTCATAATAAGAAAAAGGCAAAATACCAAAAGCGCTACCCAATAAATCTTTTACCTTTTTTTCCAGTTTTTCCTGACTCAGGGAAAGTTTCTCACCACACTCTTTAATCATCCCAATGCGGTAAGTACAAACGTTAACCTCATCATAATTACAAACACGATCATTTTCACAACACCCGGAAAGTTGAATTGCCATAGAGGAGACTATGGCCTCAAGCGCATCTTCGTAACGCTCATTAGCTAGATACCTCACAGCTAAATATGATGCGCTTGCATCTAAAGAACGCCAGTCCTTTATCTTTCCATATGAGAGAAATTCTTCTTCGATTTCCGCTATGCTTTTATCTTTCATTCTTTTTTCTGCCATAATACCATCCTCTCCCTCTAATAGCCCAAATCATAAATTATTTAATCAAAACTAACTGCTTCTTTAATATATTTTCGCTAAATATTAGAAATATCCTGCTGATTTTTCTAACTATTCAGATTAATTATCTTTAGAATTGATATTTTTGCAACCAGATCAACTGACAATACAATAAAAAAGGACACTACAGTTTTGTCTGTAATGTCCTTAAAGTGCTCAAAGTCAGGCCACAAGCCGGCTTCGATAATTTCATATGGTGCGGTTGGTGGGATTTGAACCCACACGGGTCTCCCCGCCACCCCCTCAAGATGGTGCGTCTGCCGTTCCGCCACAACCGCATAGAGAGAAGTCTTTGTTACAGTATAAAATTGGTGCGGTCGAGAGGATTTGAACCTCCACGGGGTTGCCCCCACTAGCTCCTGAGGCTAGCGCGTCTGCCGTTCCGCCACGACCGCGCGTCATGTACCAGCAACGTTAATATGATAGCACATCACACTTATCACGTCAATAGTCGTTAAGACGATTTTTATATAATTTATAATACTGTCCCCTGTCATACAAGACCTTCCGGACATATTCACGGGTATCCGCATAAGGAATAGCTTCTATACTGCCAAAATCAGCATCCCAGTTATATTCTTCCATCCATTTTTTCGTGTTGCCACGACCGGCATTATAAGCGGTCAACATCAGAACACGGTTATTTCCAAATTCATACTCCAGTTCACTTAAATACCAACAGCCCATCCTGATATTCGTTTCCGCTTCAGCCAGCCTAGACTTTTGAAAATTCTGCATTCCCATTTCTCTGGCAATCCATTCACCTGTTTCTGGCATTATTTGCATCAAACCGACTGCGCCCGGTTTAGATTTAGCATCTACGCGAAAACAACTCTCATTTTTTATTACTGCCGCGACAAGAAATGGATCCAACTTGTTTTTCTTACTATATTCTATAATTTCTTCCTGATACGGCCACAAGTATACAAACCGCATCTGTACTTCATCAGACCGCCATATTTGCCAGGCTGCAAAGACCAGGCAGACAAAAAGCGCCCAATAAAACCAACGCCTGCTCTTTTTCTTCCTTCGCAAGCCTATCCCTCCGCTATTTAACTACCTTTTCCCAGGCAGCAATTACTTGTTTTTCTGTTTCTTCCCAAGAACCGCTGTTGTCAATAATCAGTGCTGCATATTTCTTCTTTTCCTCCAGAGGCATTTGCACCGCGATTCTTGCTTTGACCTCCTCAGGTGTCAAACCGCTGCGTTCCATCGTACGAATAATTTGCTTCTCGACAGGCAAGGCCACCAGCCAAACTTCATCAACCTTGTGGTGCCAGCCGCATTCAATAAGAAGAGGTATATCAAGAATTACAACATGCTCGCCGTCTTTTTGACATGCAATTAAAAATTTTTGGGCTTCTTGCCAAACATAACCATGAATTATTTCTTCCAGCCTTTTCAAAGACTTTTTATCATTAAAAACAATCTCTGCCAAAGCGGCTCTATTGAGTTTTCCTTCTACATCAACAATACGAGGGCCAAATACTTCAACAACTTGACGAAAACCATCGCTTCCGGGCAAAACAGCATTTTTGGCAGCTTCGTCAGCATCAAAAACAGGTGCACCCAAAGCTCTGAGTTTAGAAGCGACAGAAGTTTTTCCTGAGCCTATACCACCAGTCAAACCAATTTTTTTCACTGTGCCACCTCTTAGCGTTGGCAGTTAGGGCAATAAGTGGTTCCGCGGCCTGCCACTTTGGTACCCACTAGCTCTGCGCCACACTTTTTGCAAGGTTTCCCTTTACGTCCATAAACCAACAGATATTCCTGATTTCTGCCTTGATTGCCATTACCATCCTTATAATTGCGGAAGGTCGTTCCGTGATTTTTGATCGCCTGCTTAATTACTTTATTGATTGCCTTTATTAAGACGGCAACTTCTTTTTCATTAAGCGAATCGCCGGGACGCTGCGGCAAAATGCCGGCTACTGCCAATGCTTCATCTGCGTAAATATTACCCAAACCGGCAATAACTTCCTGGTCCAATATAATACCTTTTATCGATGCTTTGCGCCTTTTGAGTATTTCCTGCAAATATGGAATATTCAATTCCTTAGTACCCGGTTCCGGACCTAGATTGTCAAAACCCGTCAACCTTACATCATCATTAATGACCAAATGCAAAGTACCAAAGGTTCTTATATCACAAAACCAAAGTGTTTTGCCGCCAGTCAGTTCAAATTTTATCCTGGCATATTCGGGCTCTACATCATTACTCTCAGTTATAATCAACGCACCGGTCATTCTTAGATGAGCAATCAATTTAACATTTGTGCCAAACTCAAAAGTTAAATATTTGCCTTTTCTTTTTAGGTCTCGAATGCATTGACCGACTAAAATATCGGCAAACACTTCCGGCGATGGGTGTTTGATCATACGCGGCAATCTGATTTCCACACGTTTAATTATCTTATTTATTATGTGAGGCGTCAGTGTTTTTCTGACTTGTTCTATTTCTGGCAATTCCGGCATATCTCTATTTCTCCTTACTTTGTTTCTGCCCAATTCTTTCCATACGCAACATCAGCCAAAAGCGGTACAGATAAATCAACAGTTTTTTCCATAGTATCTTTAACTATCGTTGCAACTTGTTCCTTTTCGCCTGCACAAACTTCAAGTACCAATTCATCATGAACCTGTAAAAGGATGCGGCTTCTTAAACCACCTTTTTCCAAAGCTTTCTGAACTTTTATCATTGCTAGTTTGATAATATCTGCGGCGGTACCTTGTATTGGAGTATTAATGGCTGTCCGTTCGGCAAAACTACGCAGATTAAAATTGCTGTTATTGATGTCGGGCAAATAACGGCGTCTGCCAAACAAGGTTGCCACGTAGCCGTCTTTTTTCGCTTTGGCAACCATTTCCTCCATGTACTTTTTAACCCCTGTATAACGCTTGAAATAATTTTCAATATATTGTCCGGCTTCATTGCGGCTTATACCCAACTGCTTGCTGAGGCCGTAATCGCTTATACCATAAACAATGCCAAAATTAACGGCTTTGGCACGAGATCTCATTTCCGGCGTTACATCATCCAGATCTAAGCCAAATACTTCTGCAGCCGTCCGCGCATGAACATCCTCTCCTTTCGCAAATGAATCCAGAAGAAGTTTATCTTGCGCTATATGCGCTAGAACCCTAAGCTCCACCTGCGAGTAATCGCAGGACATGAGCCAGTCATAGCCATCACCGGGCACGAACATTGCCCGCATGCGTTTGCCTATTTCAGTGCGCACAGGTATGTTCTGCAAGTTGGGTTCCGTACTGGAAAGCCTGCCTGTCACAGTAACCGTTTGTTGAAAATGCGTGTGGATTCGCTTGGTCACAGGGTTTATCAAAGGCTTTAGGCCTTCCAAATATGTAGAATAAAGTTTCGCCAATTGGCGATGCTGCAAAATAGTACCAACCAAAGGATGTTGCGGAGCCAATTCTTCCAAAACACTTACATCTGTAGAATAGCCTGTTTTCGTTTTTTTAATGACAGGCAATCCCAGCTTCTCAAAAAGCAAAATTCCGAGTTGTTTGGGAGATTTTAAGTTGAATTGTTCTCCCGCCTGTTCATAAGCAAGAATTTCAAGTTGGTCAAGCTTTAGCCTGAATTCTTCAGTAATAGCAGCCAACATTTTTTCATCGATGGCAATACCCGTAAGTTCCATTGCAGCGAGCACCGGTATCAGTGGCAGTTCAATTTCGCGATACAATTTTACCAATTCTTTTTCTGCCAGATAATCGAGAAGAACCGCATTAAGTTCTTCCAAATCCTGTACAGTGCCACCGGCATTTTTCACCAAATACCGTTCAGCCAGAACTTTCAAACTGTAAGAATTTTCTCCCGGTTCAATTAGATAAGACGCCAGAGAACAATCTCCTTCTATGCCGGCTACCCTGACTTTATTGGCAAGACAAGCCTTAATCATATCTTTGCCATCGAAAAGGACTTTTTTCTTTGAATCATCAGCAAGCCATTCGTAAACTTCACCCCAACCTTCACTGCCTGCAGGAACTGTATATATTATCTGATTGTGCAAAAGTGTCAGATTAGCAAGTTTTAAGTCAGGAAGCTTCCCTTCGCTATCAGCCAGCAGGCAAGTAGGCATGTCTGTCTCCTTGATAGAAGAAAATAACGCTTTGGCCTGCTCGCCGGTCATTATAGATTTTTGCTCATAACTTTCAACCGGTTCAGTAACTTCTTCGCCGAATAAATCAAAACCCTCGGGCCCTTCATCACCCAAAACCAAGGAAAAGCGCTCCCAAAGATTGCGGAATTCCAAGTCTTTCATCAGCGTCTTGGCTTCAGCCTTCATGTTCTTCAGCTCATGTTTGTTTAAATCAAGATCAACCGGTACATCCGTAAAAATCGTAGCCAGCTGTTTGGATAAGAGTGCTTTTTCCTTATTATTAGATAGTTTTTCCTTCAAACTCTTACCGGAAATTTCATCAATATGTGATAAAACATTCTCTACCGACTGATATTCACAAATAAGCTTCATTGCTGTTTTGGGACCAACTCCCGGCACACCAGGAATATTGTCGGATGTATCGCCCATCAAGCCTTTAAGATCAATCAGTTGTATAGGCTTCAAGCCCTCATAATTTGCCTTGAATTCTTCAACGTCAAATTCCTGAACATCAGTAATCCCGCGTTTTGTATAAAACACTTTGACATTGTCCGCCAAAAGCTGCAACTCATCTTTATCACCGGTTACAATGATTACTTCCGCTTCACCTGCTTTATGCTTAGCAAAAGTGCCGATAATATCATCCGCTTCATAGCCATCCAGTTCAAGCACGCTGATGTTCATTGCTTCCAGCAATTGCCGTGCAATCGGAAATTGCTCAGACAGTTCGCAAGGTGTTTCTTTGCGTTGTGCTTTGTAGCCATCAAACATTTCTGTTCTGAACGTCACCCGCGATTTATCAAAAGCAACAGCAATCCATTTTGGTTTAACGTCGCTTATAACTCTCAAGAGCATGTTGCAAAAACCATAAACAGCTCCTGTATTGAGTCCTTTTTTCGTCATAAGAGGCGGCAAAGCAAAAAATGCTCTGTGAATAAGGCTGCTGCCGTCAATTACCAAAAATTTATCTGCCACGTCACCACCGCTTTCCCACTAAGTTTTAACATCTAATTATATCATAGGTAATAAAAAAACCTGCTATTGATTTTTAAAATTCAATAGCAGGTTTGTAAAATCATCTTATATAGATTCTTTAATTGCTTCTGACATTCTTCTGATACCTTCGACAATTTTTTCATCCGGCATGTTGGAATAATTGATACGCATATTACGGTCCGTTTTGCCATTCGGGAAGAAAGCATCGCCTGTAACACCGGCTACATTCTTCTCAATGCACTTCAAGAAGACCTGTGCTGCACTAACGCCCTGAGGAAACGTAAGCCACAGGAACAGGCCACCTTCCGGATGGGTCCACGTAACACCTTCAGGCATCATTTTTTTCATGCTTTCGATAATTAAATCACGACGATGCTTATACAAAGCCTTAATTTTTTCCACATGGGCATCGAGGTCATAGTTCTCGATATAGGCATCAGCCAAACCTTGGTCAAAATTAGAAGTATGAAGATCAGCGCTTTGTTTAATTTTAACAAATTCAGACAACACATCAGGCACCGCAGCAACCCAGCCAAGACGCAGTCCCGGGCAGAATATTTTGGAAAAGGTGCCAAGGAACATTACCAATCCTTTGGTATCCATTGATTTCAACGAAGGCAGTATTTCTCCCTCGAACCGCAATTCACCATATGGATTGTCTTCGAGTACTGGCAGGTTGTATTTATTAATGACTTCCATAAATTTTATGCGGCGTTCCATACTCCAGGTACGACCGGTAGGATTTTGAAAATCAGGAATAACATAAATAAACTTGCAGCGTTCCGTAGTTGAGAGGATTTTATCCAATTCTTCCGGAATCAAACCACCGTCATCGGTAGGAACTTCCACAAAATTTGGTTCATATGCATTGAATGCATTTAAGGCACCTAGATAAGACGGGCTTTCGCAGAGCACAATATCTCCCGGATCCAAAAATAATTTACCGGCAAAATCCAGGCACTGCTGGGAACCCGTGGTAATCAAAATTTCGTCAGCGCTGACTTTTGTGTTGTATTTTGCCAACATACGATCGGCAATTGTTTTACGCAGCGTCGGACGGCCTTCCGTTGTTGCATATTGCAACAGTTGCCTACCTTCATTTTTCAAAACACTTTCGGCTACTTTAGCCAGCTCTTCCACCGGAAAAAGTTCCGGTGCCGGCAAACCACCTGCAAAAGAAATGATTTCCGGTTTTTGCGTCAACTTTAAAAGTTCACGAATTTCAGAAGCTTGCATTCGTTCCATGCGTTTAGCGAATTTCATAGTCATATTTTTAC
>JBOFWD010000133.1:0-9594 GCA_051653445.1 Acidaminococcaceae bacterium
TTGCCAGTGCTTCTTCCACCGTATTAATTTCCATAACACCTGTAGGAATGTTTTTAGTTGTAAGATTGCCTGCAGGAATAACGAATTTCTGAAATCCCAGATTTTGTGCTTCTTTAATCCTTCTGTCAACAAAACCAACCCTACGTACTTCACCGGTCAGCCCCACTTCACCAACAGCAAGAATACCAGGCACAACAGCCTTATTCCGATAACTGGAAACAATCGCCGCTATAACAGCCAAATCTGCTGCCGGTTCCGAAACCCTTGCGCCGCCGACAACATTGACATAGACATCTTGTGTACCAAAATCCATGCCCAATCTTTTTTCCAGAATCGCCAACAACATATTGACTCTGTTGTAGTCAAAACCCACAGCAGTTCTGCGAGGCATGCCGTAGGGAGTTCTAGCCACCAACGCCTGCATCTCTACCAGCAAGGGCCGATTTCCCTCCAAACAAGCACAGACAACCGAACCCGGAACTGCTGAAGCACGTTTTTCCAAAAAAAGTCCTGATGGATTTGCCACTTCTTTCAGACCGCTTTCTTCCATAGAAAAAATACCGCTTTCATTGGTAGAGCCAAAACGATTTTTCAATGACCGCAAAACACGAAATGCATAAGATCTTTCGCCTTCAAATTGCAGCACAACATCTACCATGTGTTCCAAAAGCCTCGGTCCTGCTATGTTGCCCTCCTTTGTAACATGTCCTATTATAAGAACTGCGATGCCTGTAGCCTTGGCAAAACGCAATAACTTTGCAGTACATTCACGTACCTGTCCGACACTGCCTGCAGCCGTCTCAAATTCCGCATTGTACATAGTCTGGATTGAATCTATTACGAGAAGCGCCGGCTTAACCTCCTGCGCCTGTGCAAGAATAACCGCCAGGTCAGTAGCCGTCATAATAAGAAGGCTGTTGCCGGAGCCCCCAAGACGTTTAGCGCGCATTGCCGTTTGCCCTTCTGACTCTTCACCCGACACATAAAGAACTTTTATACCATTATCGCTGAACTTCATACTGGCATCCAAAACTATGGTTGATTTGCCAATACCAGGATCACCGCCCAGGAGAACCAAAGACCCTGGCACTATTCCACCGCCCAAGACACGATCAAACTCGCGAATTCCTGTTGTCATTCTTTTTAAGTTATCTATGGCAACACTGTCCAAGGTCTTAGGACGAGGATTCTCTTTAACGTTCAAAAAAGAAGCATTCCTTTCAGGAACTACTGTCTCTTCAACTAAGCTGTCCCACTCTCCGCATTCCGGACATTTGCCAAGCCACTTTAAGGTCGTATAACCGCAATTCTGGCATACATAATGATTTTTTATTTTAGCCACTTTTTTATCTCCTCACCTACAAGCGGGCAGTCAAGTCTGTCAATCTTGTTTTTTTGTTTTTGCCAATCTGCCAAGGGCCTCCGTGAAAATCGCGCCGCGTTCACGGGCATCAACCCTGCCTTCCAAAACCTCCAACATGAAAGAAAGCAATACGGCTTCCCTATAAGTAATGCCATTCGCCTTGGCTACCTGCCTTATTCTGTTTTCCTGCCCAACAGGTGCCTTATCCGGCAGGGAAGCACTCTCACTCATCAGCCGAACAATCCTGACAAATCCTCCACTGCCACGTCTCGATTCCACAATATAACCTCTCTCAGGCGTAAACCTGGTGCTTAAAACATAACTTATCTGGGAAGGTGCGCAAGACAACCTGTCTGCCAATTCATTTCTCTGCACAAGTATCTGCTCTTCCTCTTCAAGCAAAAGTTGGCGAATGATAAAATTTTCTATATCATCTGCAAGATTTTTCACAGTCAAACCCACCTCTCATAGCAGCTAAACCTTGAATTTTATACTACCATTATATTTGACTATTTGACTTTTAGCAAGTTTTAAGGACAGCAGACTGCATAAACAAAACGGACACGGGCTTTTTCATCCCGTGTCCGTTTTGTTTATTTTATTTGTTTTCTTTAATTTTCAAAGCAAACTCATATCCAAATTTCTCAGCAGCATTGGTTTCATCATTTTGAGGTTTCCACTTGCAATTCAGACCCGGCTGCAAATCAAAGCCAGCCTTGGTGATTAATTCCTCCATATCTTTTTGAGCACCGCCACTCCAGCCATAAGTACCGAACGCAGCAGCCGTTTTTTTACCTATCTTCAAACCTTTGAGATAAGTCAAAAAACCTCCCATGGCAGGCATCATGCCATAGTTCAGTGTAGGAGATCCAAACAATACGCCACCTGCTTCTAAAAGTTCAGCTACAATCTGGCTTTGATCTGAAGAATTAAGCCTGAATAGCTTCACTGGAATACCCGCACTTGCTGCGCCATTCAAAATAGAACGAGCAACCGTCTCTGTACCGCCCCACATAGTTTCATAAGCAATAATAAGCGTATCATTTTTTACCCCGATACCCCAATCACTGTATCTCGAAACAATTTTTCCAATATGAGAACGCCAGATAGCTCCATGGCTTGGAGCTATCATTTTTAAAGGAAGACCCTCTACTTTTTGCAAAGCTTTTTCAACTAATTTGGCATAAGGGGACAAAATATTAGCAAAATATTTCTGTGCTTCAAAAAACAAAACGTCTTCATCAACCTCATCGTCAAACCTTTTGCTAGTGCAGTAATGCTGACCAAAAGCATCATTAGAGAACAATATCTGGTCTTCTCTCAGGTAAGTCGTCATAGAATCCGGCCAATGAAGCATAGGCAAAGGCAGGAACTGCAATTCGCGCTTGCCTAAAGAAAGGCAGTCACCTTCTTTAACTGTAACAAAATTAAAAATATCGCCATAATGCTGAATAGCCTCATTTTTGCCTTGCGGAGTTATGAAAAACACAGCGTTCGGTGCTGCTTCGGCAAGTTTTGGCAACGCTCCCGAATGGTCTGGTTCAACATGATTAACTATGACATAATCTATTTTTGCGGGATCCACTATTTCGCTTATCTTTTTGATATATTCATCAGCAAACGCCGCCTTGACTGTATCAATTAAACAAATTTTTTCATCAACGATAAGATAAGAATTGTACGTTACGCCGCGAGGCGTAACGTACCCGTGAAAATCTCTCATCGTCCAGTCGATAATACCAACATCATAAATATTTTCTGCTAAAGTTAATGGTTTCAAAATAACTCCTCCTTAGTATCTAACGTCAATTGATTTTCTGCAAAACAGCAGATGCTGATATTTTATCAAGCTTGATCTCCAGCTGATGAAATTTGTTGAGAGTGCCTCGATGCCCTATGCTGACAACCGTTGTTTCTTTAAGGCGTTCCGCCAATAAGCGATATATCCTCTCTTCTGTCTCTTCATCCAATGCAGATGTCGCCTCATCCAAAAACAGCCAATCCGGCTCATAAACCAGAGTTCTGACAAAAGCAAGGCGCTGCTGTTCTCCTACAGATAAAACGTGCGACCAGTCCTCTTCAACGCTCAACCTCTCTGCCAGATAGCCTATCCTGCAGGCATTCATTAAAGAGCAAAGCTCTTCGTCCGTCTTCTGCCTTGTGCCCGGATACAACAATGCCTCCCGTAAAGTCCCCAATGGCAAATAAGGTTTCTGTGGTATGAACATGATTCTTTCCTTTGCCGGCAACACAATTTCACCTCGCACATAGGGCCAGATACCTGCTATTGCTCTCAGCAAGGTGCTTTTGCCGCTGCCGCTTGCTCCCTTTACCAGAACATTAATTCCTGGCTGCAATTCAAAATTGATGTCTTTAAGCAAAAGTACGCCATTAGGAAGCTCAAGATTTAGTTTGTTGATAATGACATTATTCTTCTCACTTCTCACTCTTTTTAAATCAAGCTGCGGCTTGGCAATTTCCACCTCGTTCATATGCAGGCCAAAACCAATAAGACGGTCAACAACAGCCCGCCACTGAGCTAGAGAAGAATACATGTCAACAAAATACGACAATGCATCCTGTACACGCCCAAAAGCGGTAGCAACCTGCATTAATCCTCCCAGCGTTATTTCCTTTTTCAGATATCTCGGAATACAAACAACAAAAGGGAAAATAATAGCTATCTGAGAATAGCCGGAGTTTAACCAAACAAGCTGTTTTTGCTTCTGCACAATCTTCCAGAAATTTTCCAAAAGCAAGGCAAATCTTTTTTTAAAAACCTCGCCTTCCTGTTTTTCACCTTCGTAGAACGCAACGCTTTCGGCATTTTCCCTTAAGCGCATCATACTGAAACGAAAGTCAGCTTCATAACGTTGTTGGATAAAATTGAGGTTAACCAGTTTTTTACCAACCTTATGTGTTATCCATGTACCGATAACAGAATAAATAAGGGCAACCCAAACCAAATAGCCCGAAACATTTATCTGCTGTCCCAACAGGCTGAATTGAATGGGCCCAGAAAGCTGCCAAAGGATGACAACGAAGGACACCAACGTGCAAAAAGCTTTTAAAACACCTATTGTAAACTGCAGCGTCATTTCCACAAATATTTTAACATCTTCACTAATACGCTGGTCAGGGTTATCAGTAATGGTGCCGAACATTTGCAAGCGATAATAGGTCTTCTTGTTCAGCCATTCATCAAGATACGCCTTGGTTAGCCAGCGACGCCAATTAAGCGCTAACACTTGCTGAAGATAAAAAGAATATACCGCAACAATAATATAAATGGCGGCCAGCCAGGTAAAACGAAATAATTCGCTGAAAATCTTATCCGTTTCATACCCTTGCAAAGCGGTATAAAAAGCATTGTTCCACTGATTCAAAAGCACTAGTATGTAAACATAGGCCAAAGTCAGAGCAATAATGGCACCGAGCAGCAAAAAAGCTTTTTTCTTCTCTTCGGACTGCCAATAACTTTTTGTTAATTGCCAGACATCTCGAATAAAAACATGGCCCAATAAAACTTTTTTCACTTTTACGTTCTCCTTTTGTTTGAAATGAATATGTAGTAATTACGACAGAAAAGCTCAAATTCCTGCAAAAAAATAATGCTCCTCGGTAAGGAGGAGCATTATTCAAAAAAACTTCACTATTTTTGTTTATTATTAAACAATTTGGCAATAAAAACAAACATTACAGGAATAATAAAAATACCAAGCAATGTCGTAATCGTCATACCACCAACAACAGCATTACCCATAGATACACGGGCACCTGCACCAGGGCCTGTCGCAAGTGCAAGCGGCAGACAGCCAAGAATAAACGCAAAAGAAGTCATCAGAATAGGACGCAAACGCAGCTTAGCAGCATCAATAGCAGCTTGTACAGGGCTCTCGCCTTTTTCCATATTCATCTTGGCATACTCTACTATCAAAATAGCATTCTTAGCAGCAAGACCTACCAACGTGATTAAACCAATCTGCATATAAACATCATTCTGCAATCCACGTAAATACTGTATCAGAAAACAACCGAAAACGGCCGACGGAATTGACAGCAAAACCGCCAACGGCACTGCCCAGCTTTCATACAAAGCTGCCAAACAGAGGAAAACAAAAATGATAGAGATAATAAACACTTTCGCAGAACTGTCACCTGCTTCAATCTGGTCACGACTCTGGTCAACCCATTCATAGGTATAAGTTGATGGCAACACTTCCGCAGCCACTTCTTCCAAAGCTTTCATAGCCTGACCAGTACTATAGCCCGGTGCCGGATCGCCGGCAATTTTCATTGCGCTGGCGCCGTTAAATCTTGTGATGGAAGGCACCGTATTGCTCTTTTCATACTTGACCAAAGTATTTAAAGGAACCATAACATTGCTGTCGCTACGAACATAGAACAAACGCATTGATTCAACATCGGTCCTATATTTAGCATCAGCCTGCATAACCACTTTCCATGTACGACCAAAACGATTGAAATCATTTATTTCCGAACCACCAAGAAATGTCTGCAGCGCAGTATAGACGCTTGCAACCGGTACACCAAGCGATTCTGCCTTCTCACGGTCAACAGTAAAATTATAGGAAGGCGTGTTGGTATTAAATGTTGTATAAGCCACCTTTATTTCAGGACGTTGATTCGCCTTTTGCAGAAAAACCTGTGCGAGTCCATTCATCTGTTCAATAGAGTCGCCACCAAGGTTAAGCAGATACATTCCCAAACTTCCTGTGCTTGAAGCACCTGGCAGTGCCGGCATATTAAAGGCCATCATGCTCATTTCAGGTAAACCGCCGCCAATACGATAGATATCTTTGATAGTTGACTGCACGTTAGCGTCACGTTTATCAAAATCTTCCATTACAGCAACCAAAAGACCTGCACTCGCTTTCGGTGCGCCACTCAAGATATCCATACCGGAAATCTCAATAACATCACGAACTCCAGGCAATTTCTTCACCTGTTCGCCTGCTTTGAGCATAGCCTGAATACCGCGATTGCTGGAAGAAGCTTCCGGTAAATTGAAAGCAACCATGCAGGCACCCTGGTCTTCATCAGGAACAAAGCCCCCAGGCAGCGCCCTTGCAATCACGCCGAGGACAACCAACATAACAGCCATTGCCGCAAGCATAACTTTTGTATGCCTAATTGCTTTTTCCACATTAACCGTATACTTGGAAAGCAGTTTGGCATACCAATTATTAAAAGCAGCAATACCCTTTCCAATAAACCCTTTTGGCTCCGTTTCGGCCTTATGCGGTTTTAGTATAAGTGCACACAATGCCGGCGTCAAAGTTAAAGCAACCAGCGCGGAAAGGGCCATTGATACTGAAACCGTCAAGGCAAATTGCTTATATAACTGCCCGACTGTTCCACCCAAGAACGCAACCGGTATAAATACCGAAGCAAGTATGAATGCTATCGCTACAACCGGACCGGAAACTTCCTCCATCGCTCGATATGTAGCTTCCTTAGGCGACAATCCTGTTTCCTGGATGTGGTGCTCAACAGCCTCAACAACGACAATTGCATCATCGACAACCAACCCAATTGCCAAAATCATAGCAAACATACTGATGGTGTTTATTGTAAAACCCAGGAAAATAAATGCTCCAAATGTACCTACCAAAGAAACAGGCACAGCAAGCATCGGTATAAGCGTTGCCCGCCAACTCCCCAGAAAAATATAAACAACAAACAAAACTAATACTAACGCCTCAACAAAAGTATGTGCAACCTTTGTCAAAGATTCTACGATATAAGTTGTATTATCCTGAACAATCGTTAGCTCCATACCGGGAGGAAACCTTGTTTCCGCATCCTTCAGTACTTCTTTTATTTGCGCAACCGTGTCCAATGCATTGGCATCACTCGTAAGATAAACAGGGAATATAACAGAATCCCCGCCGTTCAGTCTCCCTACGACAGCATCACTGCGTGAACCTTGACCAATTGTTGCTATCTCTTTAAGCTTCAAATTCTTGCCATCAGAAGAACGAACAACTATATTGCCAAATTCTTCCTCATTAGTCAAACGACCTTGAGCACTTGCAGAATACTGAAACTCTTGTTCGACAGCCGTAGGCCTTGAACCTATAGAACCTACAGGTGCTTGAATATTTTGCGTTTTCAAAGCAGTAGATACGTCACTTGCCGTAACACCCAGTTGAGCCATTTTATCGGGCTGCAGCCAGATTCGCATAGAATATTCCGGTCCATACGCCTCGATCGTTGAAACGCCTTTAACACGTTTTACTGCATCAAGAAAATTAGTCATGGCATAAGTTTTCAAAAACATTCCGTCATAAATATTGTCAGGTGAATGCAAAGAAAAATACATTATAGTCTGTGCCGATTTTTTAGTTGTTGTTATGCCATAATTAACAACTTCCGTCGGCATAGAAGCCTTCGCCTGATCAACACGATTTTGAACTTCAACAGCGGCAATATCCGCATCCTTGTCA
This sequence comes from Acidaminococcaceae bacterium, assembly GCA_051653445.1. GTDB lineage: Bacteria > Bacillota > Negativicutes > Acidaminococcales > Acidaminococcaceae > RZYP01. The sequence goes on from JBOFWD010000133.1 coordinate 7,834, forward strand.
AGATTGAAATAAACATCAAGTGTATAACCACCGTTATTCGTGCTGGTAGAACGCATGTCGAGCATATTTTCTACGCCATTAACCTTTTGCTCTATTGCCTGCGCAACGGCCTGTTCAACTGTCTTGGAGTCAGCGCCAACATAGTTAGTCGTCACTGTAATCTGCGGTTTTGTTATATTTGGATACTGAGCTATCGGCAGATTAAACCCGGCAAGGGTTCCCAACAAGGTAATAAGAATTGCCAGCACTATTGCAAAGACCGGACGGTCAATAAAAAAACGTGCCATTAGTCATTACCTCCTTGTTATTTAATTGTAGATGTATCAAGGTCTTGTTCAGTCATAGCCTCTGCTTTGACCGCAGAACCCTTCTTAACCTTCTGAGTTCCTTCTACGATAACTTTTTCTGTACCGTCAAGGCCGCCCTCAATAACCCATAACCTGCCAACACGAGCACCAAGTTTAACTTCTTTCATTTCAACTTTGTTTTCGCTGTTGACCACATAAACAAAAGTCTTATACATTATTTCCGTCACTGCACGCTGCGGCACAAGCAAGGCTTCCTTTTTAGTGCCTACATTAGCCTGCAGATGTGCAAACATACCAGGCAGCAATACCTTGTCAGGATTATCAAACTCTGCTTTCAAGGTCAAAGTTCCTGTGCCTTCGCTGATACTGCGGTCAACTTGAGTCAGCTTACCCTTTAAAGGATAGGTAGATCCGTCAGCCAGAACTATTGTCAGATTTTCCAGCGGCGCACTGCCATCATCAGCCTTCGTTGCCACCAGTTTCAGATATTCCGCTTCAGCAATGCTGAACTTCACACGTACAGGGTCACTGTTGGAAATAGTTGCCAAAACAGTTGTCCCTGCAGTGACAAAGGTTCCTACAGCCAAATCGTTAGCGGAAACTTTGCCGCTGAAAGGTGCCACAACATTTGTTTCGCCCAAGTCAACCTGTGCGGACGATAAAAGTGCCTTTTGTGCTTCAACTTTTGCTTCACTTTGTTCAAGTTCCGCCATGGTGTTATCCAAAGCCTGCTTGGAAATAGCACCCTGTTCATATAATTTCTGATAGCGATCAGCGTCACGACGCACACGGCTCAAATCAGCCTGAGCACTGGCAACTTGCGCTTGGTAATTCCAAGATGCAGCCTGGTAAGTTCGCGGATCGATGACGAACAGTAACTGCCCCTTTTGAACTTTGTCACCGCCATTAACATATTTCTCTGTGATCATTCCCGTAACACGCGTTTTCAGCTGAACCTCATCCTGAGCTTCGACAAAGCCGGAATATTCATAAATAATGGGCGTATCTCTTTTGATAACCTGCATCGTTTTTACCAATGTTTCTGATGGCCCTGCCGCTTGCTTGCCACCACAGCCAGCGACAGCGAACATGGACGCAAATACTAACGCAAGCGCCATAACTTTCTTTTTCCCTAACATCTGTATCCTCCTCCATCAAAAGCAATGCTTATTGAAGCATTACCTTCAATAAGCATTGTCCCATCTTCACTAACACAGTCCTCATTATAATTTGTCAAAAGCTCAAACGCAAACCAGATTAAATGAAATTACAAGCTTTTTTCTCATTTTTACTCTTTTTTTCTGGCTTTTTCTCCACTTTGACCAGACAGTCAGTTTTGTTTTTCTATCTTGTTTTTAGCAAAATATTGCATCACTTCCTTTTTCGATATCCAAAGCTCGTCCATGCACCTCTTTTCTTCATTTTTTTGCAGAAAAACAAATTTCTCACCATC
>JBOFWD010000134.1:0-2476 GCA_051653445.1 Acidaminococcaceae bacterium
CAATTCGTTCATAAAAAATCTCTCCCATATGCTTAGGCTAGCTAAACAAAAATGAATATAGAAAAAGCCCGTGGAACATCTTACTGTCCCACAGGCTATAAGTCCTGTTGCCATTTTTGGCCCAGCCGCATTAACTTTCGTTAACCGCCTGCTCAGTTTGTACTGTAGTTTTTTATGCAGTGCAAAGAGGCTTTTTATGATTGTAACATATAGAATTGCATAAAACAATAAATTAATTAACAGGAAATCTCAGTTAAACTCGGAGGCGAAAACAGAATTTTTGATTGTCTTGGCCTTTTGCAACATGAAATCAACTTCTCGCAAAACATCTTCGACTTGCCATTCCTCGTGAATTTCGACAAACCCAACACTGATTGTAGTATAGCAGCAATCTTTGCTTGCTGCTACTGCCTTTTTGAAGCGATTGGCAATCAGCAAACCATATCTCGGAGTCGTATCGGGAAAAATTATGACAAACTCATCACCGCCCCACCGTGAAACAATATCAAGATTTCTGGTATTTCTCTTTAAAATATCCGCCATATGAATTAAAACACTGTCACCAACAACATGCCCCAACTTATCGTTAATTGTTTTAAAATCATCAACATCGACATAAGCAACACACAGGGGCGACCCTTTTCTTTTGCTTCTTTCAAGTTCCTCGGCTAACCTTATATTGAAATAGCGCTTATTCCATAGCTGTGTCAAGTCATCGAGCATAGCAGTACGTTTCATTTTTTCAAACAATCGCCCAATCAAAACTCCCGCAAAAGTAAATAACGTTATGGTAAAAGCTACTATTAAATCATTATATTCAGAAAAATGCGCGTTGCCATAGTAATGCAATAGGAAAAGCAATATTGCTGCAAACGCGCCCAATAAACCTGAAATCAAAGAAATGTTTCTTTTGAAAAATCTCTTCATTAGGAACCTCTCTTCCAAACAACAAGAACTGTAAAAACACATTGTTTAGACCAGATATGTACTATACAAATAGAATTGTATAACTTTTTACACTCCATTACAAGTATAGCCGTTTAAATTTAAAAGTAAAAATACCATATTGTCCCTTTAATAGTATCCACTAAACAATCATTTCATTCCTTTTCTTCAGTGAAGCGCCTAAATATTTTCTAAATTCTTCTGTTTTGTCTCTGTCCCAAGCATTATTATTATTAATGATACAAAAATAAGTACTACTGTAAACATATAAAAAACTGCATCAATCTTCATGCCCTGCTGCAAAAGTATACCAACCATTGCAGGCGCCAACATACCACCCATACGCCCAACACCGGCAGCCCAACCGCTGCCAAATGCTCGGATAGATGTAGGGTAAAGCTCCGGCGTATATGTATAGATAACGCCCCAGGCTCCCAGATTAAAGAACGACATGATACAGCCCCATGTAACAATCATCGTTACCGTATTTGCCTGACCGAAAAACCAGCTGGCAACACCTGTCATAAGCAAAAATAAGGACAAAGTGTATTTTCTTCCTATTATCTCGACAAGCCAAGCTGCCGTAAAATATCCAGGCAGCTGCGCCAAAGTCATCATAAAAACATATTCAAAAGTTTTGATGAAGGTAAATCCCTGATTGTAAACCAAAGATGGCAGCCAAGTGAAAATTCCATAATACGTAAACACTATGCCAAACCAGGCAATCCAAAGCATCACTGTGCGTTTCCAAAACCGGCCAGACCAGATTGTTGCCAAACTAGGTTCATAGAGTTCCGGTTCTGCAATCTTTTCAGATTTGTCCAAAAAAAGCTCTTTTATTCCCGCTTCCGCCTCTAATTTGACGACTATCTCTTCTGCTTTTTCGATTTGCCCTTTAGACAAAAGATATCTTACCGATTCAGGCATGCCTATACGAATGACAAAAACATAAAGAGCTGGCATTGCGCCGATTATGAAAGCCGCATGCCAACCATAAACAGGAATTAGCCAATAGGCGATACAAGCCGCAGCAATCCAACCTAAGCCCCAAAAACTTTCTAGCAATACAAGGAACCTGCCTCTTACCTTTGCCGGTGCATACTCAGAAACAAGTGTTGCCGCTACAGGAAGTTCCCCGCCAAGTCCAAACCCAACAAAAAATCTAAAAACCAGCAATGACTCATAGTTCCATGCAAAAGCGCACAACCCTGTGGCCACACTATACAATAACAAAGTAAGAGCAAAAACACTTTTACGACCTATTTTATCAGCTATCGTTCCGGCAATGACGGCGCCAAAAGCCATTCCAAGCAATCCAACACTACCAATCATTCCCATTTGGCTCTGCGTTAAATTCCACTCTTTTGCCAGCACCGGCAGTACAAAAGAAATAAGACCGGTATCCATAGCATCAAACAGCCATCCCAATCCTGTCAATATCAATAAGCGATAATGAAAGCTTCCTACAGGCAGTGCCTCCAGTCTTTTCAAAAGCATATATTTTCTCTCCTTTATATTTTCCAGATTCCTA
>JBOFWD010000135.1:0-7327 GCA_051653445.1 Acidaminococcaceae bacterium
TCATAGTAACCGGCCCCATAGCCTACACGGTGTTTGCTCGTATCAAAAGCAACAGCGGGTGTAATTATAAGTTCCAAAAGATAAGGGGTAATTTCCTGGTAATTGTCCGCGGAAGGTTCTGGAATGCCATAGCAGCCAGGCTTTAGATCTTCAAGGTTATGTATTTCTATCGGCAGAATTTTGTTTTGTTTTTTATCAACAACCGGCAGGTAGGCATGCTTGCCTGCATCGATAATTGTTTCGATTAAGGGCAGCAGATTAATCTCGCTGCCAAAAGCTGCAAAAAGCATGATGTGGTTGGCTTTTTGATAAAATTCATTTTCCATAAGTTTTTTCATGATGATTTCGGCTTTGTCATGGCGCTTTTCAGCAGAAAGCGCATCGCGCAGGCAAATGATTTTTTTGCGCAGTTGTTTTTTATCCACATTGCTCCCTCCTGTTCGACTAAGCTGATTATAGCAGATGTTGGCAAAAAAAATAAGAACGCTGAAATAAAAGAGAAAAATGCGAACGTTTTTTAAAAAAACTGTAAAAAAGTTCACAATAAGAATTGACATCGATACCCGGCGTTGGTAGAATTAATCTATAGATTTAAAGAATAGTAAAGGTTTACAAAAAAAAGAAAAGCCACGGGAATTTTAATTGCATATTTGCAGTTGGCAGAGTTCTTGCTGGACTTTTATTTTTTCTCTTTACACATAGGAGGTAAGATTTGTGAAAGTTGCCATAGTAATGGGAAGTAATTCTGATTGGCCGATTTTAGAACCGGCAGAAAAAACTTTGAAACACTTCGGCGTTGAGGTTGAAGTTCTGGTTGCCTCAGCACATAGAACGCCGGATGTTGTTCATGAATTTGCCGCTGGTGCCAGGGAAAGAGGCGTAGAAGTTATTATTGCCGCTGCGGGTGCCGCTGCTCATTTGGGCGGGGTTATAGCCGCATATACTACGATTCCGGTTATTGGTATTCCGGTAAATGCGACTCCTTTGAATGGTATGGATGCTCTCTTGAGTTTCGTTCAGATGCCTGCAGGGATTCCTGTGGCAACGATGGCTATCAATGGTGCCAAGAATGCAGCAATTTTCGCAGTACAGATTTTAGCTCTTAAATATCCGGGATTAGTTGATAAAATGGCAGAAGATAGAAATGATATGCGGGCAGAGGTTGCCTTAAAAGGTGAAAAGCTGGCAAAAATCAGAGCTATGCATGAGTAATTATCGGGCTATGTTGAATTATAATTTTCAAAATGAAGGAGAATTTATCGTGCAGGGAATTGATTTTCAGGAAGACAAGTGGCATGAGGAATGTGGCGTTTTTGGCATTTATTCTCATCATGACGATGTTGCTCTGAATACTTACTGGGGTTTGTTCGCGCTGCAGCACCGCGGGCAGGAAAGCACCGGTATTGCTGTGACAGATGGCAGCAGTATGCAGATCAAAAGAGGTATGGGGTTGGTTCCGGAAGTTTTTAAGGATGGCGTTGGTGAACTCTGTGGACATATCGCAGTAGGCCATGTTCGTTATTCAACAACTGGAGCCAGCATGCCTTTTAATATTCAGCCGCTGAAGGTTTATTTCGATGGAGGCAATCTTGCACTTTCGCACAATGGCAATCTTACTAATGCTTGTGAGTTGCGGATGAAGCTTGCCAAAGATGGCGTAGTGTTCCAGACTACTGTTGACAGCGAAGTTGTGCTCAGCCTTATTTCCCGTTCGCGTGAGGAAAAGGTTGAGAATCGTGTTGCAGAGGCTGCAAATGAGATAAAAGGTGCTTTTGCCTTTGCAATTATGACAGATGATAAATTAATCGCGCTGCGTGACCCGTTTGGCTTCAGACCGCTTTGCCTGGGAAGGCTGGAACATGGTTGGGTGGTTGCATCGGAGTCTTGTGCACTTGATTTGGTTGGCGCTGATTTTATCCGTGATATTGAACCGGGTGAAATGATCATCATCGAGGATGATGACGCTGAGCCAAGAAGCTTGATGTACGCTGTTGATAAACCGGCTAAACCTGCGCATTGTGTATTTGAATATGTTTATTTTGCCCGTACCGACAGCGTTATTGATAAACAAAGCGTTTACGAAGCACGTCTCAATATGGGTCGTGAACTTGCCAGAGAGACTAAGAATATTAAAGCCGATATCGTTATTTCAGTACCTGATTCAGGAACAGCAGCTGCTATAGGTTATGGCCTGGAAGCCGGCATTCCCTTTGTTGAAGGTCTGACCAAGAATCGTTATGTTGGCCGCACTTTTATTCAACCGACACAGAAACAAAGACAAAATGCCGTACGTTTGAAATTGAATGTAGTTGCTCCTCTTGTTAAGGGAAAATCAGTAGTAATGGTTGATGATTCCATTGTAAGGGGGACGACGAGCGGCAAAATAGTCAAGCTGTTGAAGGATGGCGGTGCGAAAGAAGTCCATGTTTGCATAAGTTCACCACCGGTAACAGACCCTTGTTATTATGGTATTGATACTTCTGTAAGGAAGGAGCTCATTGCTTCGACACATACTGAAGATGAAATCTGCAGATACATTGGCGCAGATTCTTTGCATTACATTTCCAAAGAAGGATTGATGAGAGCTTTCAATGCTCTCGATCCGGAAGGCATGTGCTATGCCTGCTTTAATGCTGCTTATCCGGATGATGCGGAAAATGTTGTGCGTCAAGGTTCAAAATACTTATTTGAAAACAATAAATAGGAGGCTGGAATGATGACTGAACAAGACAAAAAGGAAATTACATACCTCGATGCAGGGGTAGATATTGATGCAGCAGCAAGAGCAAAGGATATGATGAAGGAAAGTGTGAAGGCTTCCTATCGTCCTGAAGTATTGGGTGAACTTGGTGCATTTGGTGGTTTCTTTGCTTTTGATACCAAAAAATACAAGGAGCCTGTTTTGGTAGCAGGTACCGATGGTGTCGGTACTAAACTGAAGTTGGCTTTTATGGCTGATAAGCATGATACGGTTGGACAGGACGCTGTTGCGATGTGCGTTAACGATGTTCTTGCACAAGGTGCGGAGCCGTTGTTTTTCCTTGATTATATTGCGCTTGACAGAATTAATGCAGAAAAGGTAGTTACCATTGTTGACGGGGTTGCCAGGGCTTGTAAAGAATCAGGCTGTTCCCTTATCGGTGGTGAGACTGCTGCTATGGCAGGTTTTTACGCTAAAGATGAATATGACCTTGCTGGTTTTTGTGTTGGCGTTGTCGAGAAGAGCAAAGCTGTTACCGGCAAAAATATCAAACCTGGCGATGTCTTGATTGGTTTGCCTTCTACAGGCATTCATTCCAACGGTTTCTCTTTAGTACGTAAAATCTGTTTTGATCATAAGAATTTTGATATGTCGATGGATGTGCCGGAATTTGGCTGCACTCTCGGTGAAAAACTGATGACTCCGACTCGTCTGTATCCTTCTGCCGTATTACCGTTAGTTGACAAATTCAATATTCACGGTATGGTGCACGTTACCGGCGGTGCTTTCTATGAAAACGTACCAAGAGTTTTGCCGGCTGACTGTGATGCAGTTATCGACACCTCTGCTTGGGAAGTTCCTGTTGTCTTCAAAAAATTGCAGGAATGGGGCAACGTTGCCTGGCATGAAATGTACAATACCTTCAACATGGGTATTGGTATGATTCTGGTTGTTGCGCCGGAAGAAGCTGAGGCTATCCGCGCTCAACTGACAGCTGCGGGCGAAACCTTCTACAATATCGGTGAGGTTGTTGCCGGCAAAGGCGAAGTTACTCTGAAGGGCGGCGTGTTTGGTGAATAACCATAAGGTTGGCGTATTGGTCAGTGGCCGCGGCAGTAATTTGCAGGCAATCATGGATAAGATTGCCGAAGGTGTGCTGCCACTGGAAATAGCCGTGGTTATCAGTGACAAGGGTGATGCCTTTGCTTTGGAAAGAGCTGAAAAGGCCGGCATTCCTAATTTCGCTGTCATAAGGAAGGAATGCGCTGATAAGAAAGAATTTGAAGAAAAAATAGATGAAATATTGCGTGCGCACGGAGTTGAATTGATTATTCTAGCTGGCTTTATGCGTATTCTAGGCGCTGATTTTATAGCAGGCTGGCGTCATAAAATTATTAACATTCATCCGGCACTGCTGCCAAGCTTTCCGGGGCTTGATGCTCAGGGTCAGGCAATCAGATACGGAGCGAAAGTCTCCGGGTGCACTGTTCACTTTGTCGATGAGGGCATGGACACCGGGCCTATTATTTTGCAAAAAGTAGTTCCGGTGACTGATCAGGATACTGAAGAAACTCTCACAGCGCGTATATTGGAACAGGAACACAAAGCTCTTCCCGAGGCTCTTTCTTTGTGGGCAGCGGGTAAGCTTGCTGTTCAGGGCAGGAAAGTAATAATTACTAATTAAACGGGACTGGTGATGAAGATGAAAATTAAAAGAGCGCTTCTAAGTGTTTCCAACAAAACAGGCATTGTGGAATTGGCAAAATTTCTGCATGAAATAGGCGTAGAAATTATTTCGACGGGTGGAACAATGCAATCAATCCGTGAAGCAGGCATCCCTGTAACTTATGTTAGCGATATTACCGGTTTCCCGGAAATTATGGATGGCCGCGTAAAAACCTTAAATCCAAAGATTCATGGCGGCATTCTTGCTGTTCGCAGCAATCCTGAACATATGGCGGCTTTGGCTAAGCATGACATAAAACCGATAGACCTCGTTGTGGTTAATTTGTATCCTTTTAAAGAAACAATTGCTAAATCCGGCGTAACAGAAGCTGAAGCGATTGAAAATATCGATATCGGCGGACCAGCTATGGTGCGCGCATCCGCAAAGAATTTTCGTGATGTTATCATCGTTACTAATCCGGCAAGATATTCCAGCCTGATGGCGATGTTGTCACAGCATGGTGATGCTGATATTACTACACGCAAAACCTTGGCTAAAGAAGCTTTTAACCATACATCAGAATACGATGCGGCTATTACTGCTTATCTGGAAAAACAATTGGCGGCAGGGAAATAACATTATTTGGGGGAAAAGCAATGCGTATTTTAGTTATAGGCGGCGGCGGCAGGGAACATGCACTTGTTTGGAAACTGGCGCAAAGCCCCAAAGTCGATAAAATTTTTGTTTGTCCAGGTAATCCGGGTATGAAAAATTTGGCAGAATGTATAGCATTGCCGTTGACTAATCTGGAAGCAGTCGCTGATTTTGCTCAGAAAGAGTCTATTGCTTTGACAGTAGTTGGACCAGAAGCTACTCTCGTTGCTGGCATTGTTGACGTTTTTAACAAACGTGGTCTGACTATTTTTGGACCAACGGCTGCTGCGGCTGAAATTGAAGGCTCCAAGGCTTTTTCCAAACAATTGATGGCTAAATACGATATACCTACAGCTTTCTTTAAAATCTGTGAAGACATAGAGAGTGCTAAAGCCTACATAAAAGAAAAGGGCGCGCCAATCGTTGTCAAGGCCGATGGGCTCGCGGCAGGCAAGGGTGTTGTTGTTGCCATGACAGAAGCAGAAGCTTTGGCGGCAGTTGATGATATGATGGGCGATATGAAGTTCGGCGGGGCCGGTGCACGTGTCGTTCTTGAGGAATATATGGAAGGCGAGGAAGCTTCCTTGTTGGCCTTTACCGATGGTGATACTATTGTGCCAATGGTAGCTGCTCAGGATCATAAAAGGGTTTATGACGCTGACGAAGGCCCGAATACCGGCGGTATGGGCGCATATGCTCCTGCACCGGTTATGACTGATGCCTTGAAGGAAAAATGTGTGGAGCTGGTCCTGAAACCTACCATTGCAGCGATGAAAGCTGAAGGCAGGAAGTATCAAGGGTGTCTCTATGCCGGCCTGATGATTAAGGACGATGAGATTAAGGTCGTAGAGTTCAATGCCCGCTTTGGAGATCCGGAAACACAGGTTGTGTTACCGCTGCTCGCAAGTGACTTGGTAGAAGTGATGCTTGCCTGTGCTCAAGGACGGTTACATGAAGTCGAGGTAGAGTGGGCTGATGCTGCAACGGTTTGCGTCGTTATGGCATCCGGCGGTTATCCGGGAAGTTATGACCAGGGTTTGCCGATAACAGGGCTTGCAGAAGCCGCTTCTTTAGCGGATACGATTGTTTTCCATGCCGGCACTAAAGAAGCTGAAGATACAATTGTTACTGCTGGCGGACGTGTACTTGGCGTAACTGCAACTGGGAGCGATATCCGTACGGCCAAAGAAAAAGCTTATGCGGCTGTAGAATTAATTAGTTTTAAAGATGCGCACTACAGGCATGATATTGCTTGGCGAGCTTTGAAGGATAAATGATGACAAAGCGTACCATTGTGAAAAATGTAACAATGGTGCGCTTTTCACCTTTTTTGAAAAAATGTATGAAAAGTGACAAAAAAAGTTTGCCGTGCAAGAGGTTTAATGGTAGAATATTGTAAAATATTTTAGGAAAAGGATGGTTGATGATGGCTTTTATTTATGAAAAGGCGGCGCATACATTCAGTGAGTATTTATTAATACCTGGTTATTCAGGTATAGAGTGTGTTCCGGCTAACGTTAACTTACAAACTCCGCTTGTAAAGTTTAAAAAGGGCGAAAAACCGGCTATCACAATGAATATTCCTTTGGTTTCCGCAATTATGCAATCAGTATCTGATGATAAAATGGCGATAGCGCTATCAAAAGAAGGCGGAATCTCCTTTATTTATGGTTCTCAGTCTATTGAAAGTGAAGCAGCGATGGTTGCGCGTGTTAAGACTTACAGGGCAGGTTTTGTAACCAGTGATTCTAATATTACACCTGACAGCACGCTCGCTGATATTTTAAGGCTAAAAGAAAGAACCGGTCATTCCACTATCGCCGTAACCTCCGATGGCACTGTCAACGGCAAGCTGGAAGGTATTGTGACGAGCCGTGATTATCGCGTGAGTCGTATGGATCTTAATACAAAGGTTTCTGAGTTCATGACTCCGATTCAATCCATGATTGTTGCTAAGAGCAATACTTCTTTAAAAGAAGCAAATGACATAATATGGGATAACAAACTGAATACGTTGCCAATTATTGACGATGAAGGACGTTTGCTCTATATGGTATTCAGGAAAGACTACGCTTCTCACAAAGAATATCCGTTGGAATTACTGGATGCGAAGAAAAGACATATTGTTGGTGCAGGTATCAATACCCGCGATTACGAGGAACGTGTTCCGGCACTTGTAGAAGCCGGTGCTGATGTGCTTTGTATAGATTCTTCCGAAGGATTCAGCGAATGGCAGAAATTGACTTTGGAGTGGGTTCGCGCTAAATATGGTGATACTGTTAAAGTCGGTGCCGGTAACGTTGTTG
>JBOFWD010000136.1:0-7998 GCA_051653445.1 Acidaminococcaceae bacterium
AAATGGCTCCGTACATTTTCACTGAAAGAAACGGTATTTACATTATTGATTTGCAAAAAACCGTTAAAAAGGTCGAAGAAGCTTATAATTTCATTCGTGAAGTTGCGGCTCGCGGCGAAAGCATTTTGTTTGTTGGTACAAAAAAACAAGCTCAAGATGCAATGCGTGATGAAGCTATTCGTTGCAACATGTTCTATGTAAATGAAAGATGGCTCGGCGGCATGATGACTAATTTCAAAACTATTCAAGCCCGCATCAGCCGTTTACGCAAATTAGAAGAAATGGAAGCTAATGGCACTTTTGACCTTCTTCCTAAAAAAGAAGTTCTTGGACTTCGTCATGAGATGGAAAAACTTACAAAATATCTTGGCGGCATCAAAGATATGAAAAAACTGCCAGGTGCTTTATTTATAGTTGACCCACGCAAAGAGCATATTGCTGTTTTGGAAGCACACAAATTGAATATTCCTATTGTTGCTACTGTCGATACTAACTGTGATCCAGATGAAATCGATCATGTTATTCCTGCAAACGATGACGCAATTCGCGCAGTAAAACTTCTGACTGCAAAAATGGCTGATGCTGTTTTGGAAGGCCGTCAAGGTATGCAGGTAGAAGCGGCTGAAGAAGTTGCAGAAGCTGCAGATTCTAAAGAAACAGAAGAATAGTTCAACCATTTTGATTGTAGCTAAAAAGGGAGGATAAATTTTATGGCTGAAATTACTGCTGGTTTAGTAAAAGAATTGCGCGAGCGTACTGGCGCTGGTATGATGGATTGTAAAAAAGCTTTGACAGAAACGGCTGGTGACATTGATAAGGCTATTGACTTTTTACGCGAAAAAGGTTTAGCCGCTGCAGCAAAAAAAGCTGGTCGTGTTGCTGCTGAAGGACTTGTCGAGGCTTATATACACGCAGGTGGAAAAATCGGTGTTTTGGTTGAAGTTAACTGTGAGACTGATTTTGTTGCTAAAACTGATGCGTTCAAAAATTTGGCTAAAGATATTGCAATGCATATAGCTGCTGCCAATCCGATATATTTGAAACGCGAAGAAGTTCCAACAAACGAACTTGAACATGAGAAGGAAGTTCTTGCTGAACAAGCTCGTAATGAAGGAAAGCCGGAAAAAATCATTGAAAAAATGGTTGCTGGCCGAATTGAAAAATATTATAAAGAAGTTTGTCTGTTAGACCAAGACTTTGTTAAGGATTCAGATAAAACTATCAGTGATTTGATAACTGAAAGCATTGCTAAAATTGGTGAAAACATCTCGATACGTCGTTTTGCCCGCTATTACTTGGGCGAAGGCATTGAGAAAAAAGAAACCGACTTTGCTGCCGAAGTTATGTCATTCGTAAAATAAAAATCAGATATTAAAAATAAGAGAACACTTTAGTGTTCTCTTATTTTATGAAACAATGATTTTAAATGTAAATAAAATTAAAATGTTTTATTTGCTCAAAGAGGAAAATTGCTAAGCTTGTAGAATTTAAAATAGGTGAGGAAATTGGTGGGAGGTAATACAAATTGCCAAATGATTTGAAATTTAAACGTGTGATATTGAAGCTAAGCGGTGAAGCGTTGGCAGGTGATAAAGGTTTTGGAATTGATCCGGAAGTAGTTGATTCTATTGCAAAGCAGATCCAAGATCTTTTAGCGGCTGGACTTGAGGTAGCTATTGTTAATGGCGGCGGAAATATCTGGCGCGGACTTTCGGGTAGTGCCAAAGGTATGGACCGAGCTACTGCTGATTATATGGGTATGCTTGCAACGGTGATTAATTCTTTGGCCTTGCAGGATGCTATGGAAAATCGTGGAGTTGTAACGCGCGTACAAACAGCAATTGAAATGCGCCAAATTGCTGAACCTTATATCAGGCGAAGAGCAATCAGGCACATGGAAAAAGGCCGAGTAGTTATTTTTGCTGCAGGAACAGGCAACCCATATTTTTCCACTGATACTACCGCTGCCCTTAGAGCTGCAGAAATTGAAGCAGACGTAATTCTTATGTCTAAAAAAGGTGTAGACGGGGTTTATGACCTTGATCCTGCCAAGCATCCGGAAGCAACTAAATTTGAAACCTTGGACTACATAGAGGTTATACAAAGAAATTTAGGTGTGATGGATTCAACAGCTATAAGCCTATGCATGGATAATAAGATACCTATTGTTGTTTTTAATATTGATAAACCGGGAAATATTCTCAAGGCAGCTTTAGGTGAACATATCGGAACTTTGGTTGGAGGGATATAAATGACCACGATTAGCGATGTTATGGATCAAACACAATTTAAAATGAATAAGACGATTGAACTTTTAAGGTCAGACTTAGCAACGGTGAGAGCTGGTCGGGCAACACCTGCACTGCTTGAAAAAGTACTGGTTGATTATTATGGCACTCCTACGCCGGTGAGCCAAGTTGCAAATGTTTCAGTACCTGAACCACGTATGATTGTGATTCAACCATGGGAAAGGACTCTATTAAAAGATATAGAAAAAGCAATAATGAAGTCTGATCTCGGTTTGAATCCGAATAACGATGGCACCGTAATTCGATTAAACCTTCCACAGCTTACAGAAGAACGCAGAAAAGAACTTGTTAAAGTTGTTCATAAGAAAGCGGAAGACAGCAGAGTTGTTATTCGTAACGTCAGACGTGAAGCCAATGATTTGATTAAAAAAATTGAAAAGGCTAAAGAAATAACTGAAGACGAGGCCAAAAAAGCTACTGAAGAAATGCAGAAAACAACTGATAAGTTTATTAAAGAAATAGATGTTATTATGGCACACAAAGAAAAAGAAGTTATGGAAGTGTGAAGAAGTGGATTTGAAGGTTCCTGACTTACTTGCTTATAGAGTGGATATGGCTCTTGCTATTTTAGCTAAACATGGATTTAAATATAAAATCGAAGTTACAAAACCTCCAAGAATGATTCCGGAGGAGTGCGAAGGTGAGCCTTCGCTATATGTTGTTCGACAATCGCTGGCTGCAGATCAAACAATCTGTTTAATAAGCTCATATAGATTTCGAAAGGAGGTGCAATGACAATGGCATACAAAATTAATGAAGAAGAATGCGTTGGCTGCGGTGCATGCGCTGGAACATGCCCAGTTGGAGCTATCGTAGAAGATGGTGCGAAGTATAAAATTACTGAAGCTGAATGTGTTGAGTGTGGTGCATGCGCTTCTGTTTGCCCAGTAGGTGCTATTAAACAACCTGAATGAGTAAATGCAATGTGCAACCCCCTCAGATAAAGAGGGGGTTGCGCCTGTTTTTCTATTATTAGTTATTAACGGCGGTGCGATACTATGCTAAAAAAAATGTTTGAATCCAAAGATAAGACCAAATCAATCCATGAAAAATTTATAGAAAATCATCTTGAACCCAGTCTTATCCCTAAGCACGTTGCAGTTATTATGGATGGCAACGGAAGATGGGCAAAGGAGCAGGGTAAACCTCGAACTTACGGACATTATGCAGGTGCTGAAAGATTAAAAGAAATCGTCCGCATTGCCGACAATATTGGTGTAAAAGCATTAAGTGCTTATGCCTTTTCCACAGAAAACTGGAAAAGACCTGCTGCTGAAGTTAATTTTATTATGAAACTTTTGGACCGCTATTTGACAAATGAGATTGAAACTTTCCAAAAAAACAATGTTTGTGTACGTTTTATGGGCAGTCGCGATGGTTTGCCGGAAAATGTGCAGGAAAAAATGGATAATGCTATTCTGAAAACAAAAAACAATACAGGGATTATTCTAAATTTGGCAATTAACTATGGAGGACAGGCTGAAATAATCGAGGCAGCAAAAAAAATAGCTGTAGAGGTTAAGGAAGATCTTCTTTCAATTGATGAAATAAATTTAAAGAACTTTGAAAATTATTTATATACTAAAGATTTGCCGCCGCTTGATTTATTAATAAGAACGGGCGGAGATTCAAGAGTAAGCAACTTTATGCTTTGGCAGATTGCTTACTCTGAAATTTGGAATACAGGAATTTATTGGCCTGACTTCTCTGGTGATATTTTCTTACAGGCTGTGCAGGATTTTCAAAAACGTGATCGCCGATTTGGCGGTTTAAATACAAAATAAACAAGTGGGTGTGATATGTTAAAACGTACATTTACTGCCATAGTAGGCATTACGGCAGCATTTTTTTTAATTAGAAGCGGTGGTTTAATATTTGCTTCAGCCGTGCTTGCCTTGGCTGTTATAGGTTGGCAAGAGTTTCGTTCAATGATGCTTGGTAAAGGTTATAAGGTGTATTATCTTACAAGTTGTACAGCTGTTGCGCTCTTAAGCATTTTACCAGCGTTTGGTTACAAAGAGGCAGTGGTTCCTATTTTGACGGTTGCAATAATTTCCATCATGTTAGAAGGCCTATATTATCATAAAAGGGGAAATTGGGCACCTGAAGTTGCTCTATCTTCCTTTTCTGTTTTATATATTGGACTCTTATTTTCGCATTTCATTATGTTGCGTGAGGTTTCTTCCCTTACTGTCAATCAGATAAGCTTTGGAAGCATGTCTTTAGGCGAAGTATTTCTTTGGTTAGTTCTTTTTGGAACTTGGGCCAGTGACACTTTTGCCTATATATTTGGTTGTGCTTTTGGAAAACGACCGCTTTGCCAGGCAGTAAGCCCTAAGAAAAGCATTGAGGGTGCGATTGCAGGCTTTTTGGGGTGCATTCTTGTTGTCCTTTATTTCGGAACATACTTACTTGGCTTTGATTTATTTAAAACATTTATTCTTGCGATATTAATAGCTATATTTGCACCGCTTGGTGATTTGGCAGAATCTTTATTAAAAAGATCATTTGGGGTCAAAGACTCAGGCAATGTTTTCCCTGGCCACGGAGGCGTTCTAGATCGCTTTGACAGCGTATTATTTGCTATACCTGTTACTTACTATTATATTCTTTATATTTTTTTATAAGTATAAAAAGGCGGGTTTCTTAAAATGACAAAAACAATAGCTGTTATGGGAAGTACCGGTTCCATCGGCAGACAAACTTTAGATGTAGCAAAGGCCAATCCGGATAAAATTAAAATAGGAGCACTAGCTGCCCATGCGAATGATGAATTTTTAGAACAACAAATAAGAATATTTAAGCCGGATATTGCCGCAATATTTGACTACGAAGCTGCCAAAAGACTGAAAGCTCGTTATAATGGTGAAACAGAAATACTGGCAGGTGAAGAAGGATTGCTGGCTGTTGCGACCTATAACGAAATTGATACATTGGTTGCTGCCATATCTGGTTATGCAGGACTGCGCTCAACTTTGGCCGCTGTGGAAAACAAAAAAAACATTGCTTTGGCAAATAAAGAAACGCTGGTAGCAGCCGGAGGCCTTTTCATGGAAGCAGTTAAACGAAATAATGTTTCCTTGTTGCCGGTTGACAGCGAACATAGTGCTGTTTTTCAATCTCTTAATGGTGAAAAAAATGAAGATGTTAAACGATTATTGATTACAGCTTCAGGCGGTCCGTTTAGAGGCAAACAAATAAGCGATTTAGAAACTGTATCATTAGAACAGTGCCTCAGTCATCCTAAATGGAGTATGGGTAAGAAAATTACTGTAGATTCTGCTACTTTAGCCAATAAGGGCTTGGAGGTTATTGAAGCTCACTGGCTTTTTGGAATTGATTACGATAAAATAGAAGTAGTTGTTCATCCGCAAAGCATTGTGCATTCACTTGTTGAGTTTAATGATGGCTCAGTAATTGCACAAATGGGCCTTACTGATATGAAGCTGCCAATTCAATATGCACTTTCATTTCCCAAAAGATGGGATAATGCTTTTGGACAATTAGATTTAATTAAAGCATCTCCATTAACATTTGAAGAGCCTGACGTTGCAACATTTCCTTTGCTTAAAATTGCGGTTGAATGTGGTAAAGCCGGTGGTACTGCTCCCTGTGCTTTTAATGCTGCCAATGAAGAGGCTGTTTATGCTTTTTTAGCTGGTAAAATAAGGTTTTTGGATATTGCATCCGTTGTTTCAGGGACTTTGGATATTCATGAAAATATTAACAATCCAACCTTAGAAGACATTGAAAGTGTTGATGAAATGTCAAGGAACTGTGCAAGATTAGTGATAAAAAAATTAAATTAGATATGTTGGGAGGATAGCTTTTGACTACAATATTAGCTGCAATTTTTGTTTTCGGTGTTTTAGTAACAGTACATGAATTTGGCCATTTTATTACCGCAAAACTTACAGGCATGAGAGTCGATGAATTTGCGGTCGGTTTTGGGCCAAAAATATACCAGACCAAAGAGGGTGACACACAGTACTCTCTTCGTTTGATTCCGTTGGGTGGATATAATAAGATTGCTGGAATGGATCCTGATGAAGAACCTACACCGGATGGTTTTACGTCAAAACCGATTTTATCGCGTATGTTGGTTATCCTTGCAGGGCCTATAATGAATTTTATTTTACCTATAATGTTATTTTTTGGTATTTTTGCCATAAATGGTATTGATCAGCCGGTAAATGAAAATGTTATTGGCGATGTAATACACGGTAAGCCTGCTGCCCAGGCTGGTCTGATGCCAGGTGATAGAATATTATCTATTAATGGTGAAAAAATTTCAACTTTTGACGGTTTGGTTGCTGGCTTGGCAAAGTATCCTAATGAGCAAGTTGCTTTAGAAGTACAAAGGAATGGAAAAATAAGCGAGTATAAAATTGTTGCAGAGTATAGCGAGGAATTTAAAAGACCTTTGATAGGCGTTTATCCCCAGCTAGTCAAACAGTCATTATCCGTTTTTGATGCGGCAAAACTATCGATAGCATATACAAAAAATGTTATGGTAGGTATGATTAATGGACTTGTTAAAATATTTTCTGGTAATGCGCCGGCCGACGTATCGGGTCCGATTGGGGTTGCACAGATGGCCGGAGAGATTGCTCAGAAAGGGATAATGCCGCTATTAAACTTTGTTGCTTTTTTAAGTATTAACCTTGGCATTATGAATTTGCTGCCTATACCGGCGTTAGATGGAGGGCACTTAATCGTATTGAGTATTGAAGCATTACGTGGTAAACCACTAAGTGCCAAGACAATGAATACAATTCAAATGATTGGATTTTCACTTATTGTTGCCATTACAATAGTAGCAACATTTATGGACTTAACAAAATAGTTTTTAAAGTTCGGAGGCTAAAAATGTATAGAAGAAACAGCCGTCAATTGCAGTTGGGTAATCTATCTATCGGCGGCAGTGCTCAGATTTCTGTTCAATCAATGACTAATACCAAAACAGAAAATGTAGCGGCAACGGTTCAACAAATAAAAGAATTAACAGGACTTGGTTGTGAAATTATTCGTTGTGCGGTACCAGATTTGCGTGCAGCGCAAGCTCTTTCAGCAATAAAAGCGCAAATTGCCATTCCTTTGATTGCTGACATACATTTTGATTATCGATTAGCGCTTGAGGCCCTTGCAGCAGGCGTAGATGGCTTGCGCCTAAACCCTGGGAATATAGGCGGCAAAGATGAAGTAGCACGTGTTGTTGCCAAAGCATCCGAGAAAAATATTCCAATTCGGATTGGTGTCAATGCCGGCTCTTTGCCTAAGGATATCTTACAAAAATATGGACATCCTACTCCGGAAGCTTTGGTGGAGTCTGCCTGGCGCCATATCCGGATATTAGAAAACCTTGATTATCGAAACATTAAAATTTCGCTGAAAGCACATGATGTGCCATTGACGATTGCTGCTTACAGATTGATGGCGGCTCAATGTGAATATCCTCTTCACATTGGTATTACTGAAGCAGGAACAGTGAATTCCGGCATAATTAAATCTGCTGTTGGCATTGGAACCTTATTAGCAGAAGGAATTGGTGATACTATACGCGTGTCTCTTACCGGTGATCCTGCCAATGAAGTAAGAGTAGGTTATCAGATATTAAAATCGTTGGGATTGCGTGAATATGGCCCCACCTTGATTTCTTGTCCTACTTGCGGCAGAACACAGATTCAGC
>JBOFWD010000137.1:0-9048 GCA_051653445.1 Acidaminococcaceae bacterium
GTATACCTGGGGGATAATTTAGATTATTTGCTGGCAGAAACAGAAGCAAATAAAGAACTGGAGCTTTTTGTAAAAAACGCATATGGAATGCAGGACTCTGACTTTATCGGTGGTAATGACAGGTATTATTATAATCTGATTGATTTGAATGATGATGGTGTCAAAGAGGTGTTTGTATATTTGGTTGGAAGGAGTTTCAGCGGGACTGGCGGCAGCAGTGCTTTAATCTTAGCGCAGCATGCCGGCGGCTATCATGTGATTTCCAAGCTTTCTTTGGTACGCAATCCTGTAATAATCAGCAGTAACAGCACAAACGGCTGGCATGACCTTGTTTTGCAGGTTGCCGGCGGCGGAGCGCAATATGGTTTGGTTGAATTGAAGTTTGATGGTGAAAAATATCCATCAAATCCTTCGACCCAGGAATACCTTGCAAATGGACGCGTTGTGGTAGGAACTGCGATTATAGCTGATGATTTAACTAAAAACAAAGGAATATTACTGAAATAAAACAGAAATCGCCGAAATAGCTATTTATACTATTTCGGCGATTTTATTTAGGGATTTTGACGTTTTTGATAGAGTGCAAAGATATTGGTTGGTGCCGCACTCATCAGCTGATAGTCAGGAGCTGCGGCTGTTATTTTAGCACGGGCGGCTTCAAGGTCATGAAAGACGTTCCATTTTGCTGCAACAAGCTCACGTCCACTTAGACGCAGGAGATAGGCAGGATGAAAGGTAGCGATGCAGTCGAATCCTTGTGCTGTTTTGAACCATTGACCGCGGTCCTTGGTGATGCGCATATCGGCATTGCCGAGAAAATGCAGGGCGACGCCGCCTAAAGCGACAATAACTTTAGGCTGAATTATTGCAAGTTCTTTTTCCAGCCAAAGTTTGCCGCAAAAATCTGCTTCGGCGATATTAGGGGTCTTATTGTTGCGCGGGCGGCATTTTATGACATTAGTGGTAAGCACTCTATCCCTCGTCATTTTCACGGACCAGAGGGCTTTGTCCAAAAGTTGACCGGAAGGACCGATTAACGGGCAGCCATAGTCATCCTCGACGCCGCCGGGGCCTTCGCCGACAAAAACAATTGGGCTCTCGGGATTACCGAACCAGCCAACCGGCGCAATGGCGGAGTCGCGAAAAGCACAGGCAGTGCATTTATGGAGCTCTTCTGCGAGCTTTGCTAATTGTTCTTTTTTCATTATGACAAGCCTCCAAAAGTTCGAATAAATTAACTGTTCGTTCTTTTGTAAAGAGTTCCTGCCTGAAAATGTATACAGGATATAATTATTTTCAGGGTTGCTTTACAAGTCTTTTCTAGCTATAATAGCGTCAAGGATGTTTCCCGACAACTGAATATGGTGGGATGATGGTTAAGAAAGAGATCGCTTCAATGCGGCGCCGAAGGGGCAAGTGACTTTGTGAAACTCTCAGGCAAAAGGATTTTAACCTGACTAACCTCTGGGAGCTATAATGTTTGGCTGCAACCGTTTTATTCTCTCACAGATACAACAGAGACAAAGGAGTTTTACTTCGCGTCTCTGTTTTTTCTTTTATATTTTTATAAATTGCAAAATGAGGAGGTAGGGAAATGGAAGGAAAGAAAACACCGCTTTTTGAGACACACGTTAAATATGGCGGGAAAATTGTGGAATTTGGCGGCTGGCTTTTGCCGGTACAATATTCCGGTATCATTGAAGAACACAATGCAGTAAGAAACAAAGCAGGTTTGTTCGATGTTTCCCACATGGGCGAAATCTGGGCTGAGGGCAAAGGGGCCTTTGCTTTTCTGCAAAATTTAGTGACCAATGATTTGACCGGTATGCAGGAAGGGCAGATCAGGTATTCGCCGATGTGCTATCAAGATGGCGGAACCGTCGACGATTTGCTGGTGTACAAATATGGTGAAGAATTATATCTTCTGGTTGTCAACGCAGCCAATATCGAAAAAGATTGGAACTGGATGCAGGAAAATTCCTCTGGTTTTGAGGTTATTCTGACCAATAAATCTAATGAAACTGCGCAGCTTGCTCTTCAAGGACCTGCTGCTGTTGCCATCCTTGCCAAACTGACTGACGCGCCTGTCAGCGATATACAATACTATCATTTTCTGCCGGAAGTTATGGTTGCCGGCAAAGAAACCCTGGTTTCCCGTACCGGTTACACCGGTGAAGACGGTTATGAAATTTACTGTGCACCGCATGATGCGGCAGAATTGTGGGAAGCAATCATGGCTGCCGGTAAAGAAGAGGGCATTTTGCCAGCTGGCTTAGGTTGTCGCGACACCCTGCGTTTTGAAAGCTGCCTGCCGCTTTACGGGCATGAATTGTCCGCGGAAATTTCACCGCTAATGGCTGGGTTGGGACGCTTTGTGAAATTAGATAAGGAAGCTTTTAACGGTTTGGAAGCTTTGCGGGCACAAAAAGCCGCCGGCCTGTCTGAGAAAGTGATGGGTGTGGAAGTTACCGGCCGCGGCATCGCAAGAGCAGGCTATCAGGTTAAGGCTGACGGCAAGGTTATCGGCTCTGTCACGACCGGTTCGCCGGCACCGACTTTGGGCAAAAATATGGCGTTAGCTTTAATTGATGCGCCTTATGCGGAAATCGGCAGAGAAATTGCTGTGGAAGTCCGTGGCAAGGATATTAGCGCAGTCATCGTAGCAAAACCTTTTTACAAAAGAGGCTGAAAAATAAACCGACAAACTTAAAAATTAAAGGAGAGATCGTTATGAAAATACCGGCAGAATTATTGTATTCCACAGACCATGAATGGGTGAAGGTGGAAAACGGCAAGGCAACCATCGGTATTACTGATTTTGCCCAGGATCAGCTGGGTGATGTCGTTTTTGTAGAAGTGCCTGAAGCTGAAACGGCAATCAAGGCCGGCGACGGCTTGTCCACTATCGAATCAGTTAAAGCGGTTTCCGATGTCTATAGCCCGATTTCCGGTAAGGTAATTGAAGCAAATGAGGAACTTACAGATGCACCGCAATTGATTAATGAAGATCCTTATGGTAAAGGCTGGATTGCTGTTATTGAAATTGCTGATGAAAACGAATTAAAAGAGCTGCTCGATGCGGAAGCTTATAAAAAACTCTTGTCTGAGGAGGCGTAAACCAATGACCTGGAGCTATCTGCCTCATACTGCTGAGGACAGACAGGAGATGCTAGCGGCTATCGGTGCTAAAGGCACTATGGATTTGTTTTGCGACATTCCGGAACAAATCAGATTGCATCGCTCTTTGAATCTTCCTGGGCCTCTCAGCGAACCGGAACTTACTAAATACTTTCAGAAACTGGCGGCGGCTAATGCCAATTTGCAGGAATATGCCTGCTTTTTAGGTGCCGGTGCCTACGACCATTTTATTCCAAGCACGGTCGATCACGTTTTGCGGCGTTCTGAATTTTATACCGCCTATACGCAGTATCAACCTGAGATTTCCCAAGGGTATCTGCAGGCTTTGTGGGAATACCAGAGCATGATTTGTGAGATTACCGGCATGCCTGTAGCTAATGCGTCCATGTATGACGGCGCAACGGCGATGGCGGAAGCCGCTATTCTTGCCTGCCATGCTACGAACCGCAAGGAAATCCTCGTAGCCAGAAGCGTACATCCGCATTACCGTGCTGCTTTGTGCACTTATGCGCGCGATTTTGATTTTGAGATCAAAGAAATTGATTTTGCTGACGGCCTTACGCCTTCCGTCAAACTGCAGGCACTTGCAAGCAAAGCGACTGCTACTGTTATCGTGCAAAATCCGAATTTCTTCGGCAGTGTGGAAGATTTAGCGGCGTTGATTGAAATCACGCATGCTGTCGGCGCTCTCTTTGTAACCGTTGCCAATCCTATTGCGCTTGGTCTCCTCGAAGCGCCTGGCAAATTGGGTTCTGACATGGTTGTTGGTGAAGGACAGCCTCTCGGCCTCGCTATTTCATTCGGTGGCCCATATCTCGGCTTCTTTGCCGCAAGCAGCAAGCTGATGCGCAAACTGCCTGGCAGAATTGTTGGCCAGACTGTCGACAGAGATGGCAAACGTGGTTTTGTGCTGACGCTGCAAGCACGCGAGCAGCATATTCGCCGTGAAAAAGCTACTTCCAATATCTGTTCCAATGAAGCACTTTGTGCCTTGGCGATTTCCGTATATCTGGCAACGATGGGCAAGGGAGGTTATGCTGAGACAGCTAGCCAGTGCCTGCAAAAAGCTCACTATGCCTATGGCGAGGTTTTGAAAACCGGCGCTGCCAAACCAGCATTTGACGCACCATTCTTCCAGGAATTTGTTGTTAAGCTGGACAAACCGGTAGCAGAAGTCAACAAAGCGCTTTTAGAAGAAAAAATTATTGGTGGGCTCGACTTAGGCGAATACTATCCGGAACTGGCAGGGCATATGCTGGTCTGTGTAACGGAGAAAAGAACCAAAGCTGAAATTGATGCCTTGGTAGCTGGATTGGAGGCCTTAAAATGAACGAGCAGCCTTTATTGTTCGAATTGGGTAAACCAGGCCGTAAAGCGATAGACCTGCCGGCTTGCGATGTGCCGCTGGCGGAGAATTTGCTGCCGGCAAAATATCTGCGCACGGAGACGGCAGCTTTGCCGGAAGTCAGCCAACTCGAGCTGATGCGTCATTATACCCAGCTGTCAAATCGCAATTTTGGTGTTGATACGGGCTTTTATCCACTCGGTTCCTGCACGATGAAATATAATCCAAAAGTCAATGAAGATGTTGCACGTTATCCCGGTCTTGCACTTTTGCATCCGCTGCAATCCGAGGATACGGTACAGGGCGCTATGGAAGTGCTCTTCAAAATGGAAGAGAGTCTGGCTGAAATTGCCGGCATGGCAGGTGTAACCCTACAGCCTGTAGCCGGAGCACATGGCGAATTGACTGGTCTGAAACTTATTCGTGCTTACCACCGTGATCGCGGTGACCTGGCGCGTACGAAGGTTATCGTACCGGATTCAGCTCATGGCACTAACCCTGCTTCCGCGGCAATGTGCGGCATGGATGCCGTAGAAATTAAATCAAAAGCCGACGGTTCTATTGATTTGGAAGCTCTGAAGGCGGCCGTTGGTCCTGATACTGCGGCTTTGATGCTGACGAATCCGAGTACGTTGGGACTTTTTGAAAGCAAGATTGAGGCCATTGCAAAGATAGTCCACGATTCCGGTGGTTTGCTTTATTATGATGGCGCAAACTCTAATGCCATTATGGGTATAGTTCGTCCCGGCGACATGGGCTTCGATGTTGTGCATTTTAATCTGCATAAAACTTTTGCCACCCCACATGGCGGCGGCGGACCTGGTTCGGGGCCAATCGGTGTAAAAGAAAGATTGCTGCCATTTCTCCCTGATCCGCATGTTGAGAAACAAGGAGACAAATATGTTTGGGCTTCATCAGCAAAAAGTATCGGCAAGGTACATTCTTTCCACGGTAATTTCGGTGTTATCGTGAGAGCTTATGCCTATATCCTGACCATGGGTGCTGCTGGCTTACGTCAGACCAGTGAAGACGCAGTTCTGAATGCCAATTACTGCAAAAAAATGCTGTCGGAAGCTTTTGATTCACCATTTGACCGTTTCTGTATGCATGAATGTGTGCTGACTTCCAAGAAACAGCAAGAACATGGTATACATACGTTAGATATTGCAAAACGACTGCTTGATTATGGTTATCATCCGCCAACAATCTATTTCCCGTTGATTGTCGAGGAAGCTCTGATGATAGAGCCCACGGAATCGGAAAGCAAAGAGACTTTGGACGGCTTTATCGACGCGATGAAGAAAATAGCACAGGAAGCGGCAGAAAATCCGGACATCGTGCATACGGCACCGCACAATACCATTGTCAGCCGCTTGGATGAAACACTGGCTGCGCGCAAACCGGTGGTAAGATGGGAGCCTTGACGGCTGCCTGGCAAATTCGTCATCAAAATTTTGCGCCGGAACTTTTGGTAGCAAGGCCGCAGGATACGGAAAGCATCAGCGTAACCGGAGCGGCCTGCGCCCTCAAATGTGCCCACTGCGGTGGGCATTATTTGTCTAAGATGACGCCTTTGTCCGCGCTCGAAAAAACAGATGATATCAAGGGGTCGAGCTGTCTGATCAGCGGCGGTTGCGATTTGAGCGGTAAAGTCGCGGTAATGGATAAATTAGATAAGCTGGCAAAGCTCAAAGGTGAACATCGCTATAATTTCCATGTCGGGCTCTTGTCTGAAGAAGAAATTAAGGCGGTTGCGCCGCTGGCCGATGTTGTTTCTTTTGATTTTCTTGGCGATGACCTGACGATTAAAGAAACGCTGAAATTAAATAAAACGTTAGAGGATTACCTTGCCTGCTACCGCTTGTTAAAAAAATACTGCACGCATGTCGCACCGCATATCTGTATTGGACTGAGTGGGGGCAAGCTGCGGGGTGAACGTGAAGCGCTGCGCCTATTGGCAGCTGAAGGCATAGAAAGACTGATTTTTATTGTTTTTATGCCGACTAAAGGCACGGAATATGCCGAATGTGCGCCGCCGGCACCGACTGAAGTTTTGGAACTGCTCAGCGAAGCGCGCACCTTGCTGCCTAAAACTCCGTTATTTCTGGGTTGTATGCGTCCGGGAGGAGCTTATCGAAGCGAACTCGACAAAGCGGCAATAGAAGCCGGTATCAACGGCATTGTCCAACCAACAGCTGCTGCTCTTGCAAGAGCGCGTGAACTGGGCCTGACTATCAAAGAAAGCTGGGAGTGCTGCGTTTTATGAGCGAATGGAAATTATCTATCGGTACGGCAGGAGCAGTCGGTATGCGACAGCTAAAAATAGACGCGCTGCCCACGACGGCTTATGTAATGCTGGGTGAACACTGCACGCGCAACTGTGCTTTTTGCGCTCAGGCACGTGACAGCACCTCGCAAAGTAAGTTCTTATCACGTGTAGCTTGGGAAGAAACGCCTGAGGCAGAGGCCATTAGAAATATTGGTCTCGCTTTTCAGGCAGGCAAGATAAAGAGAGCCTGCCTGCAGGTCGTGAATACGCCGGACAGTCATGCCCTTGTCATCAGGGCCTTGGACGAATTTAAGAAATATGGTGATCTGCCGGTCGTAGTTTCTAGCCATTTCACTACTGTTGAACAGGCAGCGGAGCTTTTTGACAAAGGTGCCGCACGTCTGGGCCTTGCTCTTGATGTCGCGACGCCGGAACTTTTTGTTTCGATCAAAGGTGGTTCCTGGCAAAATCGCTGGGACTTGTTGTGCGCCTGCGCAGAACGTTTTCCCGGCCGGATGACCACGCATCTGATTGTAGGACTGGGTGAAACGGAAAAAGAAATGTGGCAGGTCATCTGTGAATGCTATGAGCGTCAGATAACGGTTGGACTTTTCGCTTTTACGCCGCTCAAAGGTACTAGATTTGCTGACCGTCAGCCGCCCGATAGAGGCAGCTATCGCCGGCTGCAGATAGGCTTGGAATTGTTGAAGAAAGGCTATGCGGCGACAGTTGTTGAATTTGAAGATGAACGCATCACCAAAATCAATGTGCCGTCTTTACGAGAAGTTCTGGCCGATGCACATGCTTTCCGCACAACAGGCTGCGAGGATTGCAATCGTCCTTATTATAATGAGAAGCCTCGTGATGTTCTTTACAATTATCATAGGTTTTTGACCGCAGAAGAATTGGAGCTGGCATTGATGGAAAGTGGGGTGGCAGGATGCTGAGTGGAGTGCAATGGCAGCATGCCAAAAAAAAAGAAGGAACAGCTGTCTGGCGTTTGCTCAATTCCGGGTTTCAAACGGCGGCGGCCAATATGGCTACAGATGAAGCGATTATGCGTTCTTATGCTGCTAAGCTGGTTCCGCCGACGATTCGCTTTTATGGTTGGCAGCCTGCTGCTGTCAGTATCGGTTATTTTCAGCACGGTGAACGGGAAATAGACTTTGCGGCCTGCCGGGAGCAGGGGGTTGATGTTGTGCGGCGACTGACGGGTGGACGCGCTGTCCTGCATGCCAATGAATTGACCTATAGCATTATCGTCGGTGAGGATTATCCGGAGATGCCGATGACGATTACGGCTTCCTACCGCTATTTGAGCCAGGGACTGCTGCTTGGCCTGGCTGCGTTGGACTTGACTGCAGAAATGACTAAACCGCAGGCGTCCTATGCGCAGAAGGTGCCTCAGCAGACATCGGCAGCGTGTTTTGATGCGCCTTCGCATTATGAATTGACGGTTAGTCATAAAAAGCTGATTGGCAGCGCACAGGTACGCAAGCACGGCGTTATTTTGCAGCATGGATCAATTTTACTCGCTTTTTCTGCGGAGCAGCTGGCAGCAATCTTGCATATCGACAGTCAAGAAAAAAACAAAACCAGCAGTATGCTCAAAACCCGTGTTATGGATTTGCAGACAGCTTTAGGTAGAAAGGTAACCTGGGATGAGGCACGTCTTGCTATGGAAGCCGGTTTTGCGGAAGCGCTGGGTGTTGAACTGGCTGGAGGAGAGCTGACTGCTATGGAAAAAGAGACAGCCGGGGAGTTGGCTGTTACAAAATATGCCCAAGATGCTTGGACGCTGAAAAGATAAAATTGGGAGGCGGGAAAATGAACTATCAGGTTTGTGTAATCGGAGCAGGCACCGGCGGCTATGTTGCCGCGATTCGTGCCGCACAGCTTGGCGCCAGGGTTTTACTGATTGAAAAGAAGGACCTGGGTGGCGTTTGTCTGAACAGAGGCTGCATTCCAACCAAGACTTTGTTAAAGCGCGCAGAAAAATGGCAGGACATTACCCATTCGGAAGAATTCGGTATGTTCGTCAGTGAATATGCTTATGACTGGGACAAAATCATGGAGCGCAAGAATAATGTCATCTACCAGCTGCGCAGTGGTATAGAAAAACTGCTTAAAAGCAATAAAATAGAATTGGTTGAAGGCACAGCTCATCTGATTGATGCCCATAGTGTGCACATCGTGACCGATAATCCGGGTGAAGAGCGCTGCATACATGCCGAAAAAGTAATCCTGGCAACGGGCTCCGTGCCGGCTAAGCCGCCTATTCCGGGCAGCGAATGCA
>JBOFWD010000138.1:0-20217 GCA_051653445.1 Acidaminococcaceae bacterium
AACTCTCAGATGAATTGGCAGGTACGGAAAATCGTATTGCCGTCGCACGCAAAGACTACAACGAATCTGTACAAGCATATAATTCCATCATAAAATCCTTCCCTACTCTCATTTATGCAGAGTTTTTCGGTTTCCACGAAAAAGATTACTTCAAAGTTGAAGAAAGTGCGAAAGCCGTTCCAAAGGTTTCCTTCTAAAACTTCTCCAATTAAAAGAAAGGGAGGATGACCATGAAGCGCTGGCTGGCATTTCTACTGCTGACTTTACATATTTTTTTCTCTTCCACAGCAGACGCAGAAACAAAAATTCCGCCCAAGCCAACCTCTGGCAGCATTTATGTCCAGGATTATGCAAATCTGCTTTCGCAAGAAACAAAATCTACCATAAACGCTGTAAGCAAGGATCTTGACAGCAAGACACAAGCGCAGGTAGTTGTCGTAACCGTACCATCGCTTGACGGACAACCTATTGAAGATTATGCACTAGAACTATTTCGTGTCTGGGGCATCGGCGACAAAGAAAAAAATAACGGTGTTTTAATTTTAGTTGCTTCAAAAGATCGTCAATCACGAATTGAAGTCGGCTACGGCCTTGAAGGTGCCCTCCCCGATGGTCTTACCGGACGTATACAAGACCAGTCTATGATTCCCTACTTCAGTTCCGGCAATTATGACAAGGGTATCAAGCAAGGTTATGCAACTATCACCGGTATTGTAGCAAAAGAATACAACGTCAAGCTAGACGCTAAAATTTCAGACGCTTCGCAGCAAAGCACTTCGTCTACAACTTCAGATATGCCGCTTTGGCAAAAACTTGTTTTTTTTGTCGGACTTGCCGGTTTATTAGTAATTGACCAATTATTTTTTGGTGGTGCAATTTTGCATTTATTACTAATATTGTTTTTGCGCGGCGGTCGAGGCGGCGGCGGTGGCTTTGGTGGCGGCAGCAGCGGTGGCGGAGGTTCAAGTCGCAGATGGTAAAAGCAACGCAACCATAATAAAAAACGCAAATCAAGAGTTAATCTTGATTTGCGTTTTTTTATTTAACGGATACTATTTTTTCACATAAAGCTCAGCTATACAAGCATCTGCCAATGCCTCAAGGCTTGAAACAGCTTTTTCCTGCGGCAGGCCTGACGCATTATATCCAAGCGGTATTTCAGTACAAGCCGTCATAACAGGTAAATCTTTCTCCCGCCATAGTTCCACAACTACATTTTTTACTATTTCCCCAGCTTGTACAAATTCATTGGCTTTAACCGCCAATATGCTTTTCTGAATTTCCTTTACTTGCATTTCATTTGGAATGTATATATTATAACCTAATTTATCGGCGTATGACTGATAAAGCCCGCTTTGCATGGTACCAACAGTCGAAAGCATCCAAGCCCCCTCTGGATTAAGACGTTGAGCTGCCATCAATGTTTCCTTAACAATATGAACCAGAGGTTTTGGTAACGGTTTTTCAAATCTATCAATAAAATAATGTGCCGTATTACAAGGAACAGCAAAAACATCAGCCCCCAAAGCTGCTAATTTAGAAAAATCTTTTTTTAACTGCTCTGAAGGATCTTCGCCTTTACCCAAAATTGCACTGCTGCGGTCCGGAAGTTCAGTATCAGCTATCATATAAACAACAGCATGTTCCTGATCAATTTCTGCCGGTGATTTCTTTGTCAAAATATGTAAGAATTCGGCCGAAGCCGCAGGTCCCATACCACCAATAACCCCTAGACTCTTTCCCGTTTTAACAAAACCATTTTTCATTATATCTCTCCCACCCACTATCAATCTACCAAAACTTAAAAAAGAAATAGATCAAAATATCCCCAATAATTTTTTAACATTACTCATTGAATTTAAAAAACCATAAACCCAGTGCTCAATTGCAGCTTTCTTTGCTGCCGAGCACCAGGTTTAACAAAAAAAACGCAAATATAAAATTATTTATTATTTTTATAAAACTCTTCCATGAATGCAGCAAGCTTTTCACAGCCTGATCTAGGCATAGCATTATAAATCGAAGCACGCAAACCACCTACACTACGATGGCCTTTTAGTCCATCAAGACCAATTTCTTTTGCTTCAGCTGCAAATTTTTCCTCTAATTCCGTTGTTGGCAAACCAAATGTTACATTCATCAAGGACCGGCATTCCTTATCAGCGTAGCCTCGGAAGAAATCAGGATGAGCATCTATTACATCATAAACAAGCTTGGCTTTTTCTTTATTACGTTTGGCCATGACTTCCAAGCCACCCTGGGCTTTCAGCCATTTTGCCACTTTGCCGACAATATACACGCCAAATACCGGCGGCGTATTATACAGAGAATTGTTTTCCATGTGAACCTCATAGTTCAACATTGTAGGCAACGCTTTATCACGACCTGCCAGAAAACTTTTACGGGCAATCACAACGACAACACCGCCAGGACCTATGTTTTTTTGTGCTCCGGCATAAATTAAAGCAAACTTGGAAGCATCAATAGGGCGACTTAAGATGTCAGAAGATAAGTCCGCTATTAGCGGAATGTCGCCAGTTTCCGGATAATCCATGAATTCTGTGCCTTCTATCGTATTATTGCCTGTTATATGTACATAAGCGAGATCATCTGCATAGGAAAGCTCCTCGGGACGAGGCACTCTATTGTATTTATTTTCTTTACTGCTGAACAATATACAGGTTTCTCCAACCTTTTGGGCTTCTTTCATCGCCTTGTCAGAAAAAGTACTGGTTATGACATAACCGGCTTTTTTGCCCGGAACAAGAAAATTCATCGCAAGCATGGAAAACTGAAGACTGCCGCCGCCGCCGAGAAATAAAACACAGTAATCATCACCCAGGCCAAGCAAGTCTTTGATATCTGCCTCAGCTTCGGCGTTTACTTGCTCATAAGAAGGTGATCTATGGCTCATTTCCAGAATAGACATACCAGTTTCCTGATAATCCAGAAGCTCCCCTTGGACTTCCTTTAACACTTCCACAGGCAAAACAGCTGGACCTGCACTGAAATTATATATTCTTCCCATTAAATACCCTCTCCAATCAAATGCACAACCATGGCATCCCTCAGTTTTGGTTCAAACCAAGTCGATTTCGGCGGCATAATCATGCCAGAATCGGCAATTTGCATCAATTGTTCCATAGATGTAGGATACATGGCAAAAGCTACTTTGTATTCACCGCTGTTTACCTTTTTTTCCAACTCACGAATACCTCTGATTCCACCAATAAAAGCAATCCTTTCATCGGTTCGGGGATCATTAATTCCAAGCAAAGGCGCCAGCACGTTTTCCTGCAAAACTGTTACATCCAGACATCCAACAGGATCATTGTCGTCATATATTTCAGATTTAGCTGTCAAATTATACCATTTGCCGGCTATATACATGCCGAATCTATGCAGTCCAGCTGGTTTTTTATCTTCACCGTTATTTAATTCAACAACAAATTTCTCTTTGATTTTTTCGATAAATTCCGTCTCTGACATACCGCACAGATCTTTCACTGCGCGATTATAGTCAAGAATGCACATCATATTATCCGGGAAAATTACGGCAAGAAAATAATTATATTCTTCTTCACCAGTATGCTCCGGACGTTCCTTCATAGCATCAGCAACACGCATGGCAGCAGCTGAACGATGATGACCGTCAGCAATATAAAGAACAGGCACTTCAGAATATAGTCGTGTGACTTCGGCAATCGCCTCATCATCCGATATAACGTAAAGCGTATGTCGGATACCATCTTCCGCAACAAAATCGTATTCCGGCCTTTGTACAAGAAGAATATTAGCCATGAAATCATCAATTTCTTTCTTATTCCTGCAAGTCAGGAAAACAGAACCCGTCTGAGCCTCTGTAATAGTGATATGATCAACCCTGTCCTGTTCCTTATCATGCCTGGTCAGCTCATGTTTCTTGATAGCATTGTCCCTATACTCCTGCACAGAGGCGCAAGCAACAAGACCAATCTGGACATGTCCGTTCATTTCCTGTCTATAAAGATAGTAACAAGGTTTTTCATCAATTTTCATCTGTCCCGCAGCTATATATTGTTTGAGGTTTTCTTTTGCCTTTTCGTAGACTTCCCTGCTATGAGAATCAATACCCTGCGGCATGGTGGCTTCAGACTTTGTAACACGAAGAAAACTAAGCTTATTATTCTCTATAATAGCACGTGCTTCTTCCGTATCCATTACATCGTAAGGCAAAGATGCTATTTGAGCAGCTAATTCGGGCAAAGGACGCAATCCTCTGAACGGCCTGATTTGTGACATGGTAATCCTCCTGACTAATTTTGAAATAAAAGAATAAAAAGGCCTTTACAGGCCAAATGTTATACCTATTTTACATTTACAGCAACAAAAACACAATACCAATAATTGTACATTTTTAACAATATATTACTACAACTTTCTTTCCAAGGCGAAAACAAGAAAATTTCTTCAGCCGGCCAAAAAAACAACCCGCACAAAGCGAGTTGTTTTGCAAATATTTTTAATTGCCTGCCTAAATTATGAGCAACATCAGGCACAATTAGCTTATTCAGCTTTTTTGTGTTTGAGCGATCTGTTAATTGCACAAATAATACCTAACAAAGAGGCCACATTGATATTGCTATGAATGCCAACGCCAAAAATATGGCCATTGCCCGGAACCTTCAATTCAATGTAGGAAATAGCCTTGGCATCAGAACCTCTGGATATAGCATGTTCCTGATACGAAATAAATTCATAACCTACCACGCCAATCTCCGCCAAAGCTTGGAAGAAAGCATCAATAGGACCATTCCCGATTCCCGTAATTGCTTTCTCTTCTCCATCAACACTTACAATCCCCTCAAACCGCGTACTGTTGTTCTCTTCATCTTCGTGCTCTTCAAAAAATTTATATTTGATAAGCTTGTATTTGCCTGCAAAAGCAATATACTCCTCATTGAAAAGAGAAACTATCTGCTGCGGATTGAGCTCCTCACCAGAAGCATCTGCCGCAGCCTTCACAATGTCGCCAAACTCCGGATGCATATTTTTCGGAAAATCATAGCCGACGGTCTGATACAATACAAACGCCGCTCCACCTTTGCCAGATTGGCTATTAATTCTGATAACCGGTTCGTAATCACGATTAAGGTCAGCAGGATTAATCGGCAGATAAGGAACCTCCCAGTAGGGAGACCCGCTCTTAGCCATATATTCGAAACCTTTACGAATAGCATCCTGATGCGAGCCGGAAAAAGCAGTGAACACGAGCTCTCCCGCATATGGATGGCGCTCATGAATGCTGAGCTTTGTACACTGTTCACAGACAGCTTTGATTTCATTGATATTAGAGAAATCAAGCATAGGATCAATATTTTGTGTATACATATTCAGCGCCAAGGTCACTATATCGACATTGCCGGTTCTCTCTCCATTACCAAAAAGAGTGCCTTCAACCCTGTCGCCACCAGCCATCAAGCCCAATTCCGTAGCCGCTACGCCTGTGCCACGGTCATTATGTGGATGCAAACTTATTATTGCGTTTTGACGATTTTTCATATGCGTACAAAAATATTCAATCTGATCAGCATAAGTGTTAGGAGTCGCCATTTCCACTGTTGAAGGAAGGTTAAGAATAATTTTATTCTCCTCACTCGCACCCAATGCTTCCATGACCTTTTCACATATATCTATTGCAAAATCAATTTCCGTGCCGCTGAAACTTTCGGGAGAATACTCATAGCGAATATTCATGCCACTGCGAGCCCTCTCCTGCTCGCTCAACTCCCTGATGAGCTTTGCACCGTCAACCGCAATCTTTATAATTCCCTCTTTGCCTTCTTTAAAAACAACTTTTCTTTGCAAAGTAGACGTAGAATTGTAAAAATGCACAATAACATTTTTGGCCCCTTGCAAAGCCTCAAAAGTTTTTTCAATCAATTTTGGCCGTGCTTGCACCAATACCTGGATGGTTACATCGTCAGGAATATGTTTACCATCTATCAAAGTACGAAGTATTTCGTATTCAGTTTCCGATGCAGAAGGAAAGCCCACTTCAATTTCTTTGAAACCGATAGCCAATAGCATCTTAAACATTTTTAATTTTTCTTCCATCTGCATAGGTGTTATCAATGCTTGATTGCCATCTCTCAAATCTACGCTGCACCAAACGGGAGCCTTATTAATAATTTGGTTTGGCCATTTACGCTCCGGTAAACTTACCGGTTGAAACGGAATATACTCTTTAATAGGCTGTTTCATAAATAATATCTCCTCTACACTTGAAGTTTCGGAGCGAAAATAAAAATCCCCGCTCCTATAAAATACATAGGGGCGAGGAAACAATCCGCGCGGTACCACCCTAATTCAGCTGCCTAGACAACCGGCAACCCTTACAGCCTCAGACAAGGCATTAGTCTTTAACGAAACTACACGTCTTACTCTACATATCAAGCAAGCGACTCAAGGATGAGCTATCCATACAACAACCGTTACTGACTCTCACCAACCGTCAGCTCTCTTAAACAAGTCAATTGTATCTTATTCCCTTCATTGTCTTTATGGATGAATCAATATTTTTTTGTTTATGCTTAGAATTATATCCGTTGCTGAATCATTTGTCAACAATCAGGCATAAAAAATCCCATTACTTGTAAACAAGCAATGGGATTAAAAAAACAATTATCACGGTTTGATGGATGTCTTGAAAACTTGTTTGCCATCTTTCATTTCAATAACAACGGCATTCTTGTCTGCGTCATGAGTTTTATTAATCGTTGTTATACCGCTGATTGCAGGAAAATCTTTAGTCGCAGCCAGCGCCTCAATTATTTTACCCGCATCAGTGCTATTTGCTCTTTTAATAGCATCTGCCAGAACATAAACGGCATCATAACCAAGAACTGCCAAAGCTTCCGGTTTTTGCCCATATTCCTTCGTATATGCTTCAACAAAGGCTTTTGCTTTTGGAGAAGTGTCATCCACAGAATAATGATTGGTAAAATATGTGTTGTTCAATGCTGAAGTGGAAGCAATCTCACCCAATTTTGGAGAATCCCAGCCATCAGCGCCAACAATAGGAACAGTAATACCCATTTCACGAGCCTGCTTTACTATCTTACCAACTTCTTCATAATACCCAGGAACATACAATATATCCAAGTCTTTACTTTTAATCTTGGTTAATGTTGCTTTAAAATCAGTATCTTTTTGCAAATACGCTTCATTGGCAACAATCGTGCCGCCTTCTTTAACAAATGCAGCTTCAAAAAACTCAGCCAAACCTTTACTGTAATCGCTGCTATTATCAACAAGCATTGCCGCTTTTTTTACTTTCAAATCCTTTGCGGCAAAATTAGCCGCTACTGTACCTTGAAAAGGATCAATAAAACACACGCGGTAAATATATTTTTTAACATTTTTAGTTTTTTCATCAACAGTAACTTTAGGGTTAGTTGCACCAGCGACCAAATATGGTATCTTGCTGGCTTCCGCGACACTTGCCGCCGCAATGGCATTAGAACTGGAAAAAGTTCCTGTTACGGCAACTACTTTGTCTTGCGTTAAAAGCTTAGTCATAGCATTGGCAGCTTCCGAAGGTTCGCTTTTGTTATCTGCAACAACAGCCTTGATTTGTTTACCCAACAAACCACCATTAGCATTAATTTCCTTAATTGCAAGTTTGGCGCCATTTGCTGCCGCAGTACCAATTGTAGCATTACCGCCTGTCATTTCATTCAGCAAACCAATTTTTATTTCTTTGCTGGATGAACTACCACAACCGGCAACAGATGCCGCCAAAATAATAGTCATCAACGAAACGGCGGCCGCCTTGAAGAACCCTTTTTTCATTAAAAAACTCCCCCTTTTTAATAAACCATCAATAACAAAAAACAGCGCAACTAAAACGCCATGCGAGAATTATATTACATTTTTAACATTAAATCAAGCACTCTTTAATCACTTCTTTACTATTGTATCCACTTTTAGGTATATTTGTGCTTTTTGAATAAACATTATTTTTTTTATGTGCTAATAACAAAGACATATGCTTTCTTTTTGTTATTAAATGTAATCTTTTTAACACATTTCCTTCAATTTCCCTGTCGGTATTTTTCTTTTGTATATCTTCACTGAACATTTCAACTTAATAATTCATGTATTCCATCCATTTGCTTTGAAATACAAAAAGCTGGCTGGCAACGCCAGTCAGCTTTTTGATTAACAATTTAATTTTCAGATTTGCTCATTATACGAGTAACAAGTTTTTCGATTTCATTCACAATCAACGGCACACAGGCGAAAACAAATACCATCTGCCAGTCATGAGTATTCAAATCAACACATTTAAAGACCGCAGCCAAAGCATCAATTTCAATAACACTCATTTGAAGAATGATACCTACAAAAATTGCACCTAACAAATAACGGTTCGTGAACAAACCTATTTGCAAAATTGATTTAGTTTCATGTCTGAGAGATATAGAATAGAACAATTGAGAGGAAGCAAGAACGACAAATGCCATAGTCCTTGCATATTCCAAATGTTCTTCCTTAATGTCATCAGACAATATATTGTAACCAAACTCCGTTAATCCGAAATAGAAAGCAGCCAAGGTCAAAGTACCTATCAAAACGCCACCAACAATTGCACGATATCCGGCACCATGCGCAAAGAAGCTTTCCTTAGGATCTCTTGGTTTCTGTCTCATAACATCGTGGTCTCCGGGATCAACCCCCAGGGCAAGAGCCGGCAAAGCATCAGTTATAAGATTTACCCATAAAATCTGAGTCGCAATCAAAGGAACAGGCATGTCAAGCAAAATAGCCACGAAGATAGCAATGACCTCACCCAAATTACACGAAAGCAGGAAAGTAACAGCTTTCTTAATATTGTTATAGATATTACGTCCTTCTTCAATCGCATGAACAATCGTTGTAAAATTGTCATCAGTCAGAATCATATCCGCGGCACCCTTAGCAACATCTGTGCCGGTTATACCCATGGCGACGCCAATGTCAGCAAATTTCAACGAAGGAGCATCATTAACACCATCACCAGTCATCGAAACAATATTGCCATGCGATTTAAATGCACGAACAATCTTAACTTTGTGTTCCGGTGATACTCGAGAAAAAACGCGATAATTAAAGATGTTCTTTGCAAATTCCTCATCAGTTAATTCATCAATTTCAGAACCGGTAATACTTTGTTCTATGCATTGGGCGATACCGAGTTCTTTGGCTATAGCAACAGCAGTATTCTTATGGTCACCGGTAATCATAATCAAAGTGATACCGGCCTGCTGCGCTTCATGAATGGAATCTTTGACTTCAAGACGCGGAGGATCAATCATACCAACCATACCGATAAGAATGAGGTCTTTTTCCATTTCTTCAGGGGCAATTACAGTATCTACTTCTTTATAGGCCGCACCAAGAACGCGAAGCGCATCGTCCGACATCAGATTCTCAATCGCCATATACTTAGCCTTGATTTCATCAGTCATAGGAATTACTTCACCCTTGTATAACACATGAGTAACTATGTTTAAAAGATGATCCATAGCACCCTTAGTATTAACACGGTAGTGGTCACCATCAACATTAAGCGTGGACATCAGCTTACGGTCAGAATCAAAAGGATTTTCCGAAACCCTCTTGTTCTTAAGGGCCAATTCGGATTTTTTTACACCATGCTTGTCACCTAATACAACAAGAGCAACTTCAGTTGGATCACCGGTGCTCTCACCCTTTTCATAAGTGGCATCAGTACAAAGAGTCATTGTTTTTACAAGCTCAAGTTCATCACCGGTAGCTTGGCGACCAATCTCTGCTTCAGCAACAGCGTTTATATTATATAAAGTATAAGTTTTAACAACCGTCATCTTGTTCTGAGTAAGAGTACCTGTCTTATCTGAACAGATAATACTTACAGATCCCAAAGTCTCAACTGCAGGCATCTTTTTTACGATGGCATTAATTTTGGACATTCTTGTAACACCAAGTGCCAGTACAATCGCAACTATCGCAGCAAGTCCTTCCGGAATAGCGGCAACAGCAAGACTGATGGCAGTAAGAAGCATTTCAAAAACATCACGGCCTTGGATAAGTGCAATACCCAACATCAGTACACAGATACCAACGCACAGCTTGCTAAGCATTTTGCCAAGTTCGTCCATACGTTTTTGCAAAGGCGTCATATCATCATTATCTTCATCAAGAATTTTGGCAATTTTGCCCATTTCCGTTTGCATTGCAGTAGCTGTAACAACGCCTTCGCCCCTGCCGTATGTTACCAGGGTTGACATGAAAGCCATATTGCACATATCACCCAACGCTGTTTTACCGGCAGCCAAAACGGCTTTGGCATCTTTCGTAGACGGAACCGACTCACCTGTTAAAGCCGACTCCTCAATCTGCAGATTAGCGCTGTCAAATAAGCGTAAGTCAGCAGGAACAAAGCGTCCTGCATCCAAAATAACAATGTCTCCCGGAACAACCTCTTCCGAACTAATTTCTTTAATTTCACCATCTCGACGTACAATGGCATGAGGAGTGGTCATATCCTGCAAGGCCTCAACTGCCTTGCCGGCTTTATATTCCTGTGCAACACCAATTGCAGCATTCAATACAACGACTATAAGAATAATGGCAGTATCAGCATATTCACCTATAATAACAGTAATAACCGAGGCCGCAAGCAATACATAAATCAGCGTATCCTGCAACTGTTCAAGAAACATCATGAATAAGCTTTTCTTGCCTTTTCCCTGCAGTTTATTAATACCATACTTTTCCAAACGTTCCCGAGCTTCCTGCGCGGAAAGGCCAGTTTCGGGATTTACATCTAACTCCTTAAAAACCGTATCTTTCTCTTTTGAAAACCACATAAATCAACACCGCTTTCTACATAGATTTTCCGCTTGCCATATGAAAATAATAATAAATAAAATTCCATTTAGCAGATATTGTATTCCCTCCACCGTATCGACACATACAACAACCGGATTAATTAATACCCTCTGGAAAATTTTGGCAAATAAAATATCCATTAAAAACGCAAGACTACTTTTCTATTAAAAAACACAAAGATGCACTTACAAACAACAAGGATATCATCTCTAGCCTTTTCGTATCCCTTTCCGCAGTGAACCTTCTTCAGCTTCATGTTGATATTTTCCATCTAACGCACATCTCCTTGCACCGTCAGCATAGCAACATTGCTCACTTTCTATAATAACATTTACATTATAGCACATGACAACCTGATTGGCTAAAGGTATTTGGGTCTTCACATGTACCTTTTCAAACCCTCCATGGTTTTTTATCAAAAAAAAACATAATCGCTTCCTATTATAATATAACTATTTGAGCAATATGATTATTTCCCCAAAAACAATATTTGTTCTGAAATTTTTGCATTTGAAAAAATATTGTATACAATTTGACTAATTTTCATAGAGAAAATATAATTAGTCTGTAACACCATTTATTTTTACAGAAGGGAGATTTTCTCATGAATTTTTCGACATTACCGCCTAAACAGGGTCTTTACGATCCGTGGTTTGAACATGACGCTTGTGGCCTGGGTGTCGTTGCAAATATTAAAGGCAAGAAATCAAATAAAATCCTCCGTCAAGCACTTACAGTTTTGAAAAACCTTGATCACCGCGGAGGCCAGGGTGCCGATAATAATTCCGGCGACGGTGCAGGCGTATTATTTCAGATTCCTCACGCTTTCTTCGCCAAGGAATGTCTGAAACAAAACCTATTGTTGCCACCAGCAGGCGAATATGCAGTTGGCATGCTTTTCCTGCCGCCCGATGTGGTTGAAAGAGAAAATTTGCAGCGTCACTTTGAAAAAATTGTACGTGAAAACAATCTCGAAGTTCTTGGTTGGAGAACTGTACCCGTCAACTCTGAAATTCTTGGTGAAAAATCTCGTCAGAGCCAACCATATTTTATGCAAGTCTTTTTAAGCACAAATGCGAAAATTGCCGAAAGAATGTCTATTGATGACAATGCTTTTGAACGCAAGCTTTATGTTATCAGGCGCGAGGCGGAAAATAAAATTCGCTACGGCAATCTCCGCGGCGGAAGATATTTTTATATATCAAGCCTCTCTTCACGCACCATCGTCTACAAAGGTATGCTGACAACCAAACAATTAGGCGACTTTTACCTGGATATGCAGGATTGTTCGATTGAAACAGCGCTTGCTCTTGTCCACTCTCGTTTCAGTACAAATACATTTCCAAGTTGGGAACGCGCGCACCCTTATCGCATGCTGATGCATAACGGCGAAATCAATACCTTGCGCGGCAATATCAACTGGATGCGTTCGCGTCAAACCATGTGTAATAATAGCCTTTGGGGCAAAAACATAAAAAAAGTCATGCCTGTAATTGATGAAACCGGCAGTGATTCCGGTATGTTCGATAATTGTCTGGAATTTCTTGTTATGTCCGGCCGCAGCTTGCCGCACGCCGTAATGATGATGATTCCGGAACCATGGAGTAAAAATCCGCACATCGACCCAGACCTTAAAGCTTTCTTCGAGTACCATAATTCTTTGATTGAAGCATGGGACGGTCCTGCCGCCATGGCATTCACAGACGGCCGTACTGTTTGCGCCGCCCTTGACCGTAACGGTTTAAGACCTTCTCGCTATTACATCACCAAGGATGACATGATTGTATTAGCTTCAGAAGTCGGCGTACTGGAATTCGAACCAAATACCATCGTCAAAAAAGACCGTCTCCGCCCTGGCCGCATGCTTGTAATCGACACCGTCGAAGGCCGCATAATCAGCAATGATGAAATCAAGCATAAAATTGCCACTGAACATCCTTACCGCAAATGGCTTGATGAAAACCTGATTAAACTTACAAATATTGATTTGAATACAGAACTGCCGAAACCAGACTTCGAAACTCTTATGAGACGTCAGCTGGCATTCGGTTACACCCTCGAGGAATTCACAAAATTCCTGAAACCAATGGCGACAAGCGCCGTTGATCCTGTCGGAGCAATGGGTAATGATGCCCCATTAGCAGTCTTATCCGATAAGCCGCAGCTTTTGTACAACTACTTCAAACAATTATTTGCTCAAGTTACAAATCCTCCTATTGATGCTATCAGAGAAGAAGTATTTACTGATACAACAAGTGCTGTCGGCCCCGAAAAAAATCTGATTGACCCTCAACCAGACAGCTGTCGTCAGATATCTGCAGAGTCACCGATACTTAGCAATATCGAATTGGCGAAACTTAAAAATATTCAGCAGCCAAAATTTGAAGCTGCAACCATCCCAATGCTGTTCCCGGTAGAAAAAGGCGGAGCTGGTCTGCGAAAAGCGCTTTCCAATCTTTGCCGTGAGGCAGACAGGTTGATAGCCGAAGACAAATGCATCCTCATTCTATCCGATCGTGGCGTCACCAAAGATATGGCACCTATTCCTTCCCTTTTGGCCTGTGCCTGCCTGCATCATCATTTGATTCGTAATGGTACGCGTTTGAAAGCCAGCATCATTCTGGAGTCCGGTGAACCGCGCGAAGTTCATCATTTTGCTTTGCTTCTCGGCTATGGTGCTAGCGGCATAAATCCTTATCTGGTTTTTGAAACCATTGACGATATGTGCTCTAATGGCATGATTTCCGGTGTAAGCTTTGAAACCGCGACACATAACTATATCGATGCGTGCACTCACGGCATAGCTAAAGTTCTTTCAAAAATGGGTATTTCTACCGTTCAAAGTTACCGCGGCGCGCAAATATTCGAAGCGATTGGAATCTGCAACGAAGTTATTGAAGAATATTTTACCGGCACACCTTCCCGTATCGGCGGCATCGGTCTTGAAGAAATCGCCAAAGAAGTTACAATGCGTCATGAGCCAGCCTTTACCGACAACAACCTTGACCCTTACAGCCATCCTTCCGGATCTGTTTATCAATGGCGCGATAATGGCGAAAAACATGTTTATAACCCGGAAACAATTTTCTCTTTACAACACGCTTGCAAAGAAAACAACTATGAAATCTTCAAAAAATTCTCTTCCAACCTGGACGGCAAAGAGCACGAAGG
This sequence comes from Acidaminococcaceae bacterium, assembly GCA_051653445.1. GTDB lineage: Bacteria > Bacillota > Negativicutes > Acidaminococcales > Acidaminococcaceae > RZYP01. The sequence goes on from JBOFWD010000138.1 coordinate 14,068, forward strand.
TCAGAACCTCAGAAGCTTGTTGGCCTTTTCACCTCAACGCCTGCCGATTTCCATTGATGAAGTTGAGTCTGTTGAGAGCATCTGCAAACGCTTCAAAACCGGCGCAATGTCCTATGGTTCGTTAAGCAAAGAAGCACATGAATGCCTTGCGATTGCCATGAACTTAATCGGCGGAAAGAGTAATACCGGCGAAGGCGGCGAAGACCCTTCACGCTTTAGAACTATGGCGAACGGTTACAGCAAACGCAGTTCAATCAAACAGGTAGCTTCAGGACGTTTTGGCGTAACAAGCAACTATCTTGTCAACTCTGATGAAATTCAAATCAAGTTGTCACAAGGAGCGAAACCTGGCGAAGGCGGCCAATTACCAGGCAGCAAAGTTTATCCTTGGATTGCTGAATGTCGCGGCACAACAGCCGGCATCCAACTGATATCACCTCCTCCGCATCATGATATTTACTCTATCGAGGACCTCGCAGAATTAATTCATGACCTGAAAAATGCCAACCCGCGCGCACGCATAAGCGTCAAGCTCGTTTCAGAAGTAGGTGTCGGCACAATTGCCGCCGGCGTCGTCAAAGCTTGTGCAGATGTGGTGCTTATCAGCGGTTATGATGGCGGTACAGGGGCCTCCCCACGTACAAGCATCAATCATGCAGGCCTTCCGTGGGAACTGGGTCTGGTAGAAACGCACCAGACGCTGCTTTTGAATAATCTGCGCAACAGGGTAACACTGGAAACCGACGGTAAACTCATGACCGGTCGTGACGTTATCATGGCCGCACTTTTCGGCGCTGAAGAATATGGTTTTGCAACCGCTCCGCTTATCGCTCTTGGCTGCGTAATGATGCGCGTATGTAACCTCAACACTTGCCCGATGGGCGTTGCGACCCAAGACCCGAAACTACGCAAAAACTTCCAGGGCAAACCGGATTATGTAGTGAATTACATGCGTTTTGTTGCACGCGAAGTGCGTGAATATATGGCCGAACTTGGTTTCAAAACTATTAACGAGATGATTGGCCGTACAGAGGTTCTTGTTCAAAAACCTGACCGCAATTGGAAGAGCAAAAGCATTGACCTTTCTGCGCTCCTGCATAAACCAGATATTGAGCCAGGTACCGAGCAGTACTGTACGCAAGCACAAAATCATCAACTCGACAAATCGCTTGACTGCAAAGAACTCTTGGCAATTTGTAAAACCGCAGTTGAAGAAAAGAAATCTGTCGACATCACATTACCAATCAAAAATACAGACCGCGTTGTAGGTACTATTCTGGGCAGTGAAATAACACGCCGTTACGGCCTTTCCGGCTTGCCCAAGGATACCATCAAACTTACGTTCAAAGGCTCTGCAGGCCAAAGTTTTGGTGCCTTCCTGCCCAAAGGCGTCACCCTTAAATTAGAAGGAGATGCTAACGATCATGTAGGAAAAGGCTTGTCCGGCGGCAAGATCATCATTAAACCACCTGCCGATGCAGCGTTTAATCCACATGAAAATATTATCGTTGGCAATGTCGCCTTCTACGGAGCAACCAGCGGCGAAGCCTATATCAGCGGTATCGCAGGTGAGCGTTTCTGTATCAGGAACAGCGGTGTTAACGCCGTTGTCGAAGGTGTCGGTGACCATGGCTGCGAATATATGACTGGCGGCACCGTGGTCATTCTCGGTAAAACCGGACGCAACTTTGCAGCCGGCATGTCGGGCGGCGTAGCCTATGTGCTTGACGCTGAGGGTGATTTTGCATCGTACTGCAACAGAGAAATCGTTCTTCTGGAAGCTTTGACTGCCATCAACGACAAACTTGAAGTTCAAAAAATGATTCTTAACCACGCCAAGTTGACCGGCAGCAAGACAGCTGAAGAAATTTTGAAAAACTGGGATGGATATTTAAGCAAATTTGTAAAAGTCATTCCTAAAGAATATAAACGCGTCACCGAAAGAATCGCTGACTATATCCAAGACGGCTACAGCAAGGAAGAAGCTGCAATACGTGTGTTTGAGGAGGGACATGCATAATGGGAAAACCAACAGGATTTATGGATTATACAAGAAAAGAACTTACTATGCGCCCTGTCAAGGAACGTTTGCTGGATTGGGATGAAATCAAAACAAGCAGCCTTGACTACAAAAAAGAGTTGCAAATCCAAGCTGCGCGCTGCATGGATTGCTCCATTCCATTTTGCCATAGCGGCATTATGCTTAATGGTTCACTTTCCGGGTGCCCCTTGCACAACTTAATGCCGGAATTCAACGATTTTGTTTATCAGGGCCTCGATCAGTTCGCCTATGCCAGATTAAACAAAACAAACAATTTTCCTGAATTCACCTCCCACGTCTGCCCTGCTCCCTGTGAAGGAGCGTGCAGTGCCGGCTTGGTAAACGACCCCGTTTCCATCAAAAACCTAGAACAGTACGTTATTGACTCCGCCTTTGCAAACGACCTTGTAAAACCAAACAAACCGACACACCGAACCGGTAAAAAAGTCGCTGTCATAGGTTCCGGTCCAGCCGGACTTGCTTGTGCGGATGAATTGAACAAAGCAGGCCACTCTGTTACCGTTTACGAACGTGCTGATCGCCCCGGTGGTCTTTTGATGTATGGCATTCCAAACATGAAACTTGAGAAAAAGCTTGTAGAACGTCGTGTTAAATTGTTGAAAGAAGGCGGCGTTGAGTTCTCCATGAACAGCGAAGTCGGCCACAGCATTTCCTCAGAAATGCTTACTCAACAATATGATTCTGTGGTTCTCTGCACCGGCAGTACGATACCGCGTGATTTGCAGGTACCAGGACGTGATCTGAAAGGCATCCATTTCGCAAAGGATTACCTGCAATCGGCTACAAAAAGCCTTCTTGACTCCAATATGACCGATGGCAAAGCTATCTCAGCCAAAGACAAGGATGTTGTCGTCATCGGCGGCGGCGATACAGGAACGGACTGTGTGGCAACGGCTCTTCGCCAAGGCTGCAAAAGCGTGCGCCAAATTGAAATCATGCCCTGCTTACCGCACTCCAGAACCGCCAATAACCCTTGGCCAGAATTTCCCCGTGTTTTCAAAACTGACTACGGTCAGGAAGAAGCAATCGAAGTTTTTGGTAAAGATCCTCGCCAATACTGCATCCTGACCAAAGAGTTCCTAGGCAAAGACGGCGAAGTCGACCAATTACGCATATGTCAGATTGAATGGAAAAATGTTGATTGCATGATGACTCCGATAGAAATACAAGGTACTGAAGAAACAGTCTCTGCACAACTAGTGCTGTTAGCCTTGGGTTTTGTCGGTACAGAACAAAAAATCTTTGATGAATTCAAAGTTCAAAAAACACCACAAAACAATGTTGCAGCCAATGAAAAAAATTATGCGACTTCTGTTGAAGGAATCTTCACTGCCGGCGACGCCCGCCGCGGTCAAAGCCTTGTTGTCTGGGCGATAGCCGAAGGCAGAAATGCTGCAGCTGCAGTCAACAAATATCTTTCAAAAAAATAACATTAACAAAAACAAAGAAAGACCCCGGAAATTTGCTTCCGGGGTCTTTCCTATGCTATTTAAATATTTTTAGCCTGTCTTCAATTTTGCCGAATTCTTTTGTGCCGGCAGGTGCCAATACATTGCCAAATGGCATCTGAGCTATCAGCTGCCAACTTTCCGGTATATTCCATTCCTTGCGCACCGCTTCGTCAATCAAGGGATTATAATGCTGCAAAGAAGCTCCCAATCCTTCAGCCTCCAAAGCAGACCAGATGATCAGTTGATGCATTGCATTGGTATGATGCGACCAATAGGGAAAACGATCAGCATAAGAAGGAAAACTGCTGCAAAGATGATCAACTATTTTCTTTTCTTCAAAAAATAATATCGTGCCATATCCTGATGCAAAACTATCGTTTATTTTGCTCATCGTCTTTTCAAATTGCTCAGGCGAAACCCTTTTCTTCAATTCTTCGAGCGTTATTTGCCAAAGTTTCTTATGTTCTTCTCCAAACAAAAGTACTAGCCTGGTACTCTGTGAATTAAATGGTGACGGCGTATGTAACAAGGCGTCTCTAAGAATTTCTTCAATCTTTTCTTCAGAAACAATCTTTTCGTTGCCAATAGCATAAATACTCCTTCGGTTTTTTACTGCATCCCAAAAATTTTTCCCCATTTTAATCCCTCCAAACTTTTAATTAGCTGCAATGCTTATGTCTTACATATACAGTTTAATCCAAAAGATCTATAATATAAAGTAAGAAGTAATAATTATCTTTTGAAAAATTCTAAAAGGTCTCAAAAAATGTCAATTTATGACATTTTAACTTATAAAAATTCACTTATTATACTATAAAAATAATTACTTTGACAAATTTTCAAAGTAGTTTTATATTAAAGTGAGGCGCATAAACAGCAGACCAAAAACCCTTATACCATGGGATTGGAGGCCTGTTGTTCGTACCCATTTACTGTTTGATTTTGTTGTTTTTTAAAAACATTGCTATCTTACCAAAAGGCTCTGAGAAACCTTTTCATAACAGCGACAGGTGGGTGATTCATCATGAAACAATTACGCGTAGGCGTAGACATTGGTTCCACAACAATTAAATTAGTTATAGTCGACGAAGACGAAAATATTCTCTTTCACCAATATCAAAGACACTTTTCTGATATTCCAAAAGCCTTTTCAGGCATATTACAGGCTGCACATCCGTTTTTGACAGAATCACCATTTACGATAATTATCACAGGCTCTGCCGGCATAGGTCTTGCAGAAGGTTTGAATCTGCCTTTTGTGCAGGAAGTCATTGCTTGTACAGCCGGTATCCGTAAATACCTTCCGGCTACGAACACCTCCATAGAGCTTGGCGGCGAAGATGCCAAAATAACATACTTCTACGACAATATGGAGCAACGCATGAATGGTGTCTGTGCCGGCGGTACAGGCTCCTTTATCGACCATATGGCAACATTACTGAATACGGATGCCTCAGGCCTGAATAGCCTGGCTAAAAAAGCAAAAACCATTCACCCGATCGCCTCACGTTGTGGCGTTTTTGCCAAAACCGATGTACAGGCTCTTATGAATGATGGTGTCGTTAAAGAAGATATCGCTGCCTCCATTCTGCAAGCCGTTGTTAACCAGACCATCGGCAGCCTGGCGCAAGGTCGTCCAATCAAGGCTCCTCTGGCATTCCTCGGTGGCCCGCTGTTTTTCCTTTCAGAGCTGCGCGAATTGTTCCTCAAAACTCTGAATATTTCTGAAACAGAAGCTGTCGTTCCACCTTCTTCTCCTTATTTCATAGCGCTTGGAGCAATTTGGGCGCATTCCGGTTCAACCACTAATTTTAACGATTTAGCCAAAAACCTGAAAAATTTTAACGTTTCGGACGTTAGTATAAATAATTTACCGCCGCTTTTCGCTGATGCAGAAGAATACGAAATTTTCCGCACCCGCCATGCAGCCCACAAAGTCAAAAGAGCCGATTTGGCAACCTATGCCGGTCCCGCCTATCTGGGGATTGATGCCGGCTCAACCACAACCAAGCTGACGCTGATTAACAGTGCCGGCGAATTGCTGTACTCAGATTACGGCAGTAACCAGGGACGCCCTTTGGCCGCTGCCGTCACAGCGCTGCAAAAGCTTTATTCACAGCTTAACAAGGATACTTATATAGCCTACGCCGGCGTTACCGGTTATGGTGAAAAAATGGTGCAGGCAGCTTTGCAGGCTGACATGGGCGAAGTTGAAACAGTTGCCCATTTTCGTGCAGCTGAAACCTTCCAGCCCGGTGTGACCTTCGTTATCGATATCGGCGGCCAAGACATGAAAAGTTTTACAGTCAAAGATGGTATTATCGATTCAATCAAGCTGAACGAAGCATGTTCTTCCGGATGCGGTTCCTTCATAAGCAATTTCTCCCAGTCGCTCGGCATGAGCGTCGAAGAGTTTGCCCAAACAGCCCTCACAGCTTCACATCCCGTTGATCTTGGCACCCGCTGCACTGTTTTTATGAATTCCAAAGTAAAACAAGCGCAGAAAGAAGGTGCCAAAGTCGGTGATATTTCTGCCGGCATCGCCATTTCTGTTATCAAGAACGCCTTGTTCAAGGTCATCCGCATCAAGAATACGGAAGAACTCGGAAATAAAATAGTAGTACAAGGCGGCACTTT
>JBOFWD010000139.1:0-2718 GCA_051653445.1 Acidaminococcaceae bacterium
TGGCAGGCTCTTATTGAACGTGCAAATATTGAGCGTGGGCAAAAGGTGCTTATACATGCCGCTGCCGGCGGTGTTGGACATGTGGCCGTGCAAATAGCTAAATGGGCTGGCGCAGAAGTTTATACTACCGCATCTACTCCACGGAAGATAGCGTTAGGCACCGAATTGGGTGCTAAAGCTGTTATTGATTATACGCAGGAGACCGTTCGTGAATATGTGGAAAAATATACTGACCGCAGGGGTTTTGATGTTGTTTTCGATACTGTCGGCGGCCCTAATCTGGAGAAATCATTTGAGGCTGTTAAATCACTGGGACAGGTGGTGTCAATAGCCACGCGCGGCACACACGATTTATCTTTGATGAATTTCAAGGGTCTTACTCTTCATGTTGTTTATACTATGTACCCGCTCGTCAGTGGCATAGGACGTTCTCGCTATGGAGATATCCTGACTAAGATTGCGCAGATTGCTGACGCAGGAAAGCTAAGGCCGGTAATTGATCACAGGATATTTGCCTTCAACGAGGCGGGGGAAGCACATCGTTATTTTGAAACAGGCGATGCTTTCGGTAAGGTCGTATTGATTAATAGGTACTAATTATATGTTTAAAGCTAACAAAGACCGTCTGAAGCAAGGAGTTGCTGTCAGGACGGTCTTTGTTATTTGGTCTATGCAGGCCAAAGTTTTTTTGCAACAATCAGTGAATGCGCCGCCAATAGATGAGGCCGGCTGCTGATGCGCTAAAAAAGAATAGTAGGGCAGCAGTAATTTTCAGCGTACTCATTTCTTCCGGTACGGCATGACCTTTTTCTTTAATTGCTAAGGTTGCGCTGTGAATATCTATGTCACCGCCATGTTCGGGACAATTACGTGAAAATAGGCCGGTAACTCTTATCACGTCACCTTTGTGTTTGTAGTCACCAAATACAGAGATTTTACGGGCGTCTGACGCTTTTACCCAAATGCCGATGGCGTTGGTTTTATCACTGATATTGATCCACGCATATTCGCCGCGAAGCATTGGCTCGCCAATTGCTTCGCCCTCCAGAACCACGACTTGTTTGTCTGAAGCCAGTGAATTCTTGATAAGGGTATTGATGTCACTGGTGGCAGCAGCACTGACCTGACCAGTGATAAAGAGTGAGAAAAAGATGAGGCTAAGTAATGCTTTAACGGTTTTGGACATAGTTTTTGATGCCTCCGATAATATTGGCAAACAATGCAAAGACAGAAATGAATTCGAGGCGCCCCAGGTACATGGCAAGAATGTATTGTATTTTTAATAAATCTGGCATTGCTGTGCTTGTTATGCCGATGGAAAGGCCTACATTGCCGGTAACGGAAGCTGCTTCAAAAGCCGATGCGGCAAGAGGGTAGCCATAGAATACGCCGAGCGCTGTGGTAACGGTGAATAAAACAACATAACAGAAGATAATCAAGGCGGCGTTTTTTACAGTGCCATCATTTAAAACGCAGTCCTTGATATGGTGATATTTATAAATAGTGATGGCCCGTTCGGGAGCAATCAGTCTTTTAATGTCAGAGACTAAAGCTTTGAACACGATGCCAAGGCGAAGGCCTTTGAAACCGCCTGCAGTTGAGCAGGCTGAGCCGCCGATCAACATGGCAATTATCATCATCAGGAGTCCGAAATCGCCCCATTCTTCGGCAAACTGCAAGGCGTAAACGTTATTGAAGCCGGTTGTTGTATGTGCAGATAAGACATTATAGACAACTCTGCGGAAAGCGGCAACTGCATCGTTATAAATGCCAAGCTGGGCAAGCTTGATGGCGGCAAAGGTGCAGGCCAGGAAAGATGTAACGGCGAAACTTTGGATTTCAATATTTTTCAGCAATTCTTTTCTATTGCCCTGCCAGACCGCATAGTGCAGACCGAAATTCAGGGAACCGAGAACAAAAATAATAATACTGATTACTTCGTAAGAAAAACTGTGATAATACATCATATTCTGGGTGTTAGGTGCAAAACCGCCCGTGCTCCAGGCAGCTTCAAAGATGAAGAGGGCATGGAAAAAAGCGGATTGGGGTGCAAGGCCAATGTATATGCCGCACAGCCATAAAGCGAGAGTGCCGACTATCAGATAGATAAGACTGATTTTCCAGATTACTCTGGCCGTGCCGACAACGTTTGGAACAAGACCAATGTCTTTAGCTTCGCCGACATAGAGTTTATAGGCACCATTAAGATTTTTCAGCAGGAAGCTGAGCGCCAGGACGACCATGCCCTGGCCGCCGACGAAAGTCAGCAGATGCCGCCACATATTGAGGCTGAATGAGATATGGTCGATATCCTGAGTCAGAAAGACTCCCGTTGTGGTAAAACCACTCATCACGTCAAAGCAGGCATCCAGAAAACTGTTGACGTGGCTGCTCAGAAAATAGGGGATAGCGCAGAGAACCATCAAGATAAGCCAGGAGATAGCGGCGATAATGAATCCGTGTTTCCATTCTACGTGCATTGACTTGCTGCGTGTATGCCAACCGAAAAAAATCATGGCAAAGCCTGTCAACAGAGAAATAGACATGCTGATGATGAAATCAAGGAAAGGGCGCCACTCCTGTAAAAACAGAGCAGTGACGATAGGAATAATCATCAGGAGAGCAGTGCCAAGAACAATATGACCGGTGTAGTAGCTGATGATTAAGAAATCCGAGTAAATCATGCTGTTGTTTTTCATGATGTCACCAAACTGCGAA
>JBOFWD010000140.1:0-1760 GCA_051653445.1 Acidaminococcaceae bacterium
AGCCTATAGCCCTGTTGTACGTTATGAAATGATAAGTACCAAGAAAATAACATCGCCGCTCAGAATAGTTTTAATCAGTGACTTGCATTTAGGAACATTTTTGGGCAGAGAATACTGTGAAAAACTGGTTGAGCGAATAAATTATGAGAAACCGGATTTGGTTTTGATTGCTGGCGATATAATTGACGATAGATATGAAATTGTTAAACGGCAAAGGAGTCTCGAACCTTTAGCAAAAATTGAAACCAAACTGGGTACTGCGGCTGTTTTAGGTAATCATGATTACTTTGACCGCAAAACAGCTGAAGAAGTTTTTGACTTGGAAAAATTAGGCGTTTCTGTTTTGATTAATAAAAGTAAAAAATTCGATAAAATTCATGTTGTTGGGTTAATGGATTTCAGCAAAGATCAAGGCGTAAGTCAGTTAAACGATCTAAAGGATGGTAGTGAAAATGATTTCATGGTTTTAGTAGAGCATCAACCGCGAAGAATTAAGCACGCAGGTGAAAATGGCTATGACTTATATTTGGCCGGACACACGCATGGAGGAGCATTTTTCCCAAATGGCTTTTTCACAGGGCTTATTCATGAGCTTGACTATGGACGCAAAAATTTTTCTGATATGACTGCTATTGTTACTTCCGGTTATGGCTTTTTTGGCATACCAGTAAGGTTGGGTGTTAAACCGGAATATGTTGTCGTTGATTTAACCCCTTGATATTTTTTCTATTCGTGCATCATCCTTGCACATCAATGTCTTAATTTAATGAAGTCAACAATGACAAATTAATTATACAAAATATTAGAATGCGCAACATTTAATGATTAATTAAAAACAGTTGTTATTTATAGAATATCAAACAGCTTCTTATGCCGGAGTCGCTTGAAATTAGTGATTCCGGATTTCTTTTTGCTTTTCGTCCAAAATCTTGTATAATAGAGTAGTATCAAAATAGATTGGAGGATTGCCTATGCTGGGGATGGACGGAGAATTGTTATACAGAATTCCTGCACTTTTAATTGCCCTTACTGTACACGAGTATGCCCATGCCTTAATGGCTGATTCAATGGGTGATCCTACTCCTAAAACGATGGGGCGTCTTACGCTTAATCCTTTGGCTCATCTTGATGTTATCGGACTTTTAATGCTGGTTGCAGTTGGCTTTGGCTGGGCTAAGCCAGTTGGTATCAATCCATCATATTTTCGTAACCACAAAGAAGGTTTAATAAAAGTTTCTTTTGCTGGACCAGGCGCTAACTTTTTTCTCGCTTTTCTTGCATCTTTTTTGATTGCAGCTATGAGCAAATTTGGCATTTTGACAGAAGGCGTGTATGCGTTCCTTCTTTGGACACAGCTTTACAACGTGTGGTTTGCATGTTTTAATTTGATTCCGATACCACCATTAGACGGCTCCAAAATACTCATATCTTTATTGCCTCCAAAACAGGCTTATGAGTATCTCAAGATAGAACCTTACAGTATGTATATTCTAATTGCTTTGCTTTTAACTGGCGCAGTTGGATTTATTTTGCGACCTTTTGCTGCCGCGTTTCTTAATTCTGTGTCATTTTTATTATCTTTAATATTCTGATATGTTCTTAAAAGGGGATGCAAGTATGACAAAAGGTAGAATATTTAGTGGGATGCAACCATCAGGTCGTTTTCATCTTGGAAACTATATGGGAGCTTTGGAAAATTGGGTTAAATTGCAAAATGAATATGAATGTTTCTTTTCCATAGTTGATTTGCACTCACTTAC
>JBOFWD010000141.1:0-2515 GCA_051653445.1 Acidaminococcaceae bacterium
TGACCTCGGAGCGTATTTTGCTTGGACGGCACGGGTCAGTAAATCCGCGGTGCGTGCTTGGTGACTGGCAATATAGGCGCACCAGCAATCCTGAAAGCAACTGCCTGAATAAAAAACAACAGGAGGAAGGGTTCAATGAGCCGACTGCCACCGTAATGTGGAACACATTATCACGGCATAATCTTTCGACAATGGAAGTTGTTTTGTGGAATATATTTCCTTTTCATCCTTATAAAAAGACAGGAATATTGACTAACAGGACCCCTGCCAAGGAGGAGCTTGATCGAGGCATAGTCTATGCGAAAATGCTTATCACACTGATTCCGGGCATGAAAATTATTGCTATAGGACAGAAATCAGCCAATACACTGCAGGCTTATGGAGTTGATTGTTCAGCTGTACCACATCCATCAATGGGCGGTGCCAATCGCTTTAAGGAAGCTGTTGCGAGATTATTTGCTGAAACCTGACAGGAGCTAAAATGATGACAGAAAAAATTATGAAGATGAGTCAGGAAGAAGTGCTGAACATAGCATTAACCGCTGGGAAAATTCTTCTTATAAGCGGGGCAGAAACCTATCGCGTAGAGGACACGATCATACGTCTTTGTGCCTGGCGCAAGATGGGCTATGTAAAGGTTTTTGTCACGCCGACGGTCATAATCATTGGTGACGAAAAAGCGCATGGTTTTACCTGTATGACGCGTGTAACGGCAAGAACTACTAACCTTAGCATGATTACTGCCATTAGCGATATGTCATATGCTTTTGGCAAGTGGTCGCTTAGTTACCAAGAAACAAAATTTTATCTGGAAGAACTGCGTAAACAGCCTGTTCCTTCCAAATATGTGACAAGTATTGCGTCTGGTATAGCGTCTGCTTGTTTTGCCGTGATGCTGGGAGGAAATTTTGCTGATTTTGGAGCAGCCTTTCTTACGGGGTTTGCGGCAATGTTGGCTGTCAAGCAGTTGGCGGTTTTACGCATAACTTCATTTTGGGAGAATGCCTTGGCTGGGATGATAATTGCCTTTGTTGCCTTAACCTGCTGCCAGCTTAACAGCGCTTGTACGCAAGAAAAAATAATTGTTGGTGCCATTATGCCTTTTTTGCCGGGTGTAGCATTTACCAATGGCCTTAGAGATTTTATGGCTGGAGATCTTTTGTCAGGAAACTCGCGTATTGCCGAAGCATTCTTATTTGCAGCGGCACTGGCACTGGGAATCGCTGTGGTTCTTCGTGTCTGGCTGGCTTAAGGAGGTAAGCTGTGATGTTTGTTTCTATTTTATTTTCCTACATAGCGACAATTGCATTTGCTGTGTTATTCAATGCACCAAGAAAGACGGTTTTTCCTGCTGGGTTAATAGGAGCAGTTGGCTGGACCGTGTATCTTTTAATGCGTGATTATTTTAGCTATAGTTCACCGTTGAGCATTTTTTGCGGCACCGTTGTACTATCTTTGATGAGTGAACTTTTTGCCAGGATATATAAACAACCGGTCACTATTTTTGCTATCCCTGGTATTGTACCCTTAGTGCCGGGCCTTCCTATCTATCAGGGTATGTATTATATGATAATGAATGCCTATTCTATTGGTATTGAAAAGCTGATCAGGGCTTCTCTGGAGGCAGGCGCAATTTCTCTCGGCATTTTGCTTGTTTCCGGACTTTTTCGGATTTTCACAGTGCGCCACGAGAGACGTTTTGTTTATAGCCGCATTAAGAAAGAATAATCAGCATTAGCTGTTCATTTAAAATATATGTATTTATATGGAGGTCAGAAAAACAATGATTTTTTGCAGACATGTATTTCGAATAATTTGTTCTGCTGTTTTTTTTATATATTTTATGCTTGGCATAGGCGTATATAATGTTGCCGCCGAAGATATGGGGAGTGCCAATATTCGTACGGTAACCAGGAACGAAGAAATATTTGATGCCGAATACCCCATGGTCTATGCGGTTGAAAGCGCAGGGGCACAGGAGTCAATTAATGAGGATATCGACAGATATGTGCAACAGTTTTATAGAGATGTTGAAGAAACCGGCATTAAAGAAAAAATGAGATACCAAATTTATAAGAACTCAAATAATATTTTAAGTATTGTTCTGAAGGTGGAAAAGGTTTCAGCTGGAAGGCAAGCGCTTAAAACATATGGTTTGAATTATAATCTTGAGACAGGAAAACTGCTGAGTTTAAATAATTATTATAATAAAGAGTCGGTGTTGAATAGGGCACAAGATGGGTTGAAATATGTTTATAAGATAGAGAAGGAAAAAAATGTTTTGTATCCTGATAATTATTATATTGATACTGATGATAATATCATCGCCATTTACAAGGCGGGTGTTGTTGCTGCTCAAGCTTTGGGAGAATTTGAAGTTAATCTCACAGCGGCCGATGAAACACGTGGTAAGGAAGTAACTAGCAATACCTTGCAGGAAAAGATGGAAGAAGGTACTATTGAAGGGACTGAGGTAAGATTCCGCCAGTATCCGGGGATGAATACCAAAATTATT
>JBOFWD010000142.1:0-6517 GCA_051653445.1 Acidaminococcaceae bacterium
AGTATATTACAATTTCATCTCGGAGTCAAGCACTTTTTTTGAACTTTTTTCGGCTCATTCAGTGCCTTGCACCCGACGGCTTACTTATAATATCAGATTTTATGCCCTCTGGCAACCCCTTTATTTAATTTTATTTAAATTTTACATCATCCAAATGATTGCTTCCAATATATAACCAAATCTCACAAGCTATCTTTTCTGACTGCATATTCAAATAATCACTCATATTGTGTTATAATAATCACTAGTTAATAGTTGCTGTTAAAATATTTACATTAAAAAGGGACGTTGCATATGAACCAAAAGAATAATCAACAAATAACAAATAACAAAAAAAAGAGGTCTTTTATGAACAAGATTATTTCCTTGATTCTTACTTTGATTGCCGTTGGTGCCGTCTTGGTTGCCGGGTTCTTTCTCTTTGCCAGATTTGCTCCTTCTGATTTGTTGAGCAAAGATATAGTCCAGCCGGCTGCGTCCCAATTCTACGACAATAAAGGTGAATTAATATCAACAACCGACTCTGAGGAAGATCGAATTCCTATATCGCTAAATAAAGTTCCAAACAATTTGCAGAATGCCTTTATTGCGGTTGAGGATGTTCGTTTTTATGACCACTCTGGCATTGATTTAAGAGGTATCGCTCGTGCATTTGTTTCTAATATATTCGGTTCTGATTTGCAAGGCGGAAGCTCTATTACGCAACAACTCGCAAAAAATGCTTTTCTTACACAAGATCGTACATTAGGGCGTAAAATCAAGGAAGCCTTTATTGCAATACAACTGGAGCAGAAATACACCAAACAGGAAATTTTAGAAATGTACCTTAATGAAATTTATTTTGGTCAGGGTGCATACGGAGTAGAAAGCGCTGCGCTCACATACTTTGGAAAACACGTTGAAGATCTCTCGCTTGCACAGTGTGCTATGCTTGCTGGTCTTCCAAAGAGCCCTAATTATTATTCTCCTCTCAGCAACCCTAAAGCAGGCCTTGAACGGCAGCATGTAGTTTTAGATCAAATGTTAAAATATGGCTTTATTTCTGAGGCCCAAGCCAAAGAAGCTAAGGCAGAAAAACTTGTGTATGCTACATCAGTAAATAAACGAAATTCACTTAAGTATTTTATTGACTATTGCACGCAGCAGGTCGTTGAAAAATATGGTTATGATGCAGTATACAAACAAGGCCTAAGAGTCTATACAACAATTGATACAAAAATGCAGAAAGCCGCTAACGATTCGCTGGATAATTTGCCTAGCTATTACACTGATGAAAATAAACGCGTCCAGCCACAAGTTGCTATCGTAGCAGTCGATCCCCAGACAGGCTATATAAAAGCCATGGTCGGCGGGCGAGGCACTGATCAATTCAACCGTGCTGTACTTGCCGAACGACAACCTGGTTCAGCCTTCAAACCATTTGTTTATCTTGCGGCTATTGATAATGGCATTTCCCCTACTACAGTTATAGAAGACAAAGCACTTGATTTTGCTAAAGACTGGAATCCGCAAAACTATGACAAGACATGGCACGGAAAAGTAAGCATGCGTACAGCTTTAGTAAATTCCTATAATATTCCGGCGATCCTGTTTGCGCAAAAGGTGGGGCCACTTACAGTAATTGACTATGCAAAAAAGATGGGCATCACTTCTTTAGTAACAAGCGGCAGTGCTAATGACAATAACCTGGCAATTGCCTTGGGCGGTCTCACGCGAGGTGTAACACCGCTTGAAATGTCCAGCGCTTTTGCCGTACTTGCCAACAACGGCAGCTACAACAAACCTATTGCCATTACAAAAGTCGTTGATCGCAACGGCAAGGTTCTCTACGAAAGCAAAGTAAATCCAGAGCAGGTTGTTAATCCAAAAAGCGTTTATCTGCTTGTTGACATGATGCGTGAAGTTATGACGCGAGGAACCGGCACCGGAGCTGCAATCGGGCGTCCAGCAGCAGGCAAAACCGGAACTACCAGCGATTATAAGGACGCCTGGTTTGTTGGTTTCACCCCAGACCTTTCGACTTGTGTTTGGATTGGTGATGACAACGGTGAACCTTTGAATCGCATGACCGGTGGTAATGAACCAGCCTACATCTGGCGCGATTTTATGTCCGCCGCCTTAGCTAATGTGCCGGCGAGCGACTTTGTAAGGCCAGCAGGTATTGTCGTTCCATCTGAACCACAAATAGTCAAAGAAGACAATGACAAAAAAGACATAAAGTCCGGTAAAATTCCAAGCGCCGTCAAAAAAGTTGTTCCAGGCAAAACAGATTCAGCCAAGCCTGAATCTTCAGCTAACGATAAGAATCCAGCGACTTCTAAGACTCCTTCAGAAACCAAAAACTAAAAAAACCGCCGAAAGGCGGTTTTTTTATATATTCAAAACATACTTATTGGAATTCCTTTATAAGTATGTTAAAATAGCATAATGAATACTGTATACATTATATATGTCATTGGAGGTTGATTATGCAAAATACACCTGTAAAAATTGTTGAAACGGCACTTCGCGACGGCCACCAATCATTGGCAGCAACACGTATGAGAATTAATGAGATGATTCCAGTGCTCGAACAACTTGATAATGTTGGCTATCACGCCCTAGAAGCTTGGGGTGGTGCTACTTTTGATGCTTGCCTGCGGTTTCTGGATGAGGATCCATGGGAACGCTTAAGAATCTTAAAGAAACATCTCAAAAAAACACCTATCCAGATGCTTTTACGCGGTCAAAACATATTAGGCTACGCACATTATGCTGATGATGTAGTTACAGAATTTGTCAACCGCTCAGTCGCTAACGGCGTTGATATAATACGCGTTTTCGATGCTTTAAATGACGTGCGCAATCTGGAATGTGCGATGAAAGCAGCCAAAATTGCCGGTGCTCATGTACAAGGAGCCTTCGTATACACTATAAGCCCTTATCATAAAGATGCCGATTTTTTAAAAGTAGCTCAAGATTTAATATCTCTAGGTGCTGACTCCATTTGCATTAAAGACATGGCTGGTCTCTTGTCTCCTTACGCGGCATATAATCTTGTTAAAACCTTAAAAGCACAGATTAACGTGCCTGTTGAAATACATTCTCACTGTACAAGCGGTATGGCTTCAATGACCTATTTGAAAGCGATTGAGGCTGGTGTTGATATTATTGATACCGCCCTTTCTCCTTTTTCAGGAACAACAAGTCAACCAGCAACCGAATCCATTGTTGCAACTTTGAGGGGGCAAAAACGTGATACCGGTTTGGATTTAAATTCTTTCGGAAGCTTGGCGGAATATTTTAAGGATGTCAAAAAAAATCTTATTCATGATTTCAATCTTAGGTCTGATATCGCTATAGATCCAAAGGTTCTTACTTTCCAAATACCGGGCGGCATGTTGTCAAACTTAATTAATCAAATGAAAGAACTGGGGGCTGCTGATAAATACCCTGAGCTCTTGAAAGAAATGCCTAAGGTAAGAGCAGAATTAGGCTATCCGCCGCTTGTTACACCGACAAGCCAAATTATAGGTTCTATGGCAGTTCTTAATGTTACGCTTGGCCGCTATAAAATGGTACCAACACAAGTAAAAGACCTGGTCCGCGGCAAATACGGCCGTACTCCTGCACCAATTGCCCCTGAAATACAACAACTCATTATAGGCAGCGAAACCCCCATAACCCATCGTCCTGCTGACGATATTGCACCACAAATGCAATCAATCAAGCAAGAACTTGCAGAAGCTGGCTTTTCAAACCTTCCAATAGAAGATGTGCTTTCATACGCACTCTTCCCTGATGTAGCTCTGACTTATTTCAAACAACATCGTTAAAACTAATAAATAAGAGGGTGTCTCAAATAGGTTTTAAAACCTATTTGAGACACCCTCTTTTATTTATCTTTTAATTATTCTCCGACTGCTTTCATCGCATCATTAAATTTGGCAGCCATTCCACTTATCTTTTTCAATGGAACTGCGCAAACGGCTATTCTTATGCCTGCTGCAAGAGGAACTGCAAAAATATTATCTTCGTGAAGCTTTTCACAAACAGCATCAGGATTCTTGGCCGGTATTGAAATGAAGAAGCCTGCAACATATGGCAGCATCTTCAATCCGCATTCTTGTGCCTCTTTTGTGAATAAATCAGCACGAGATTTAATCATTTTGTAATAATCATCGCGCTCTTTCTCCACAGTGCTCAAAAGATCTGAATCACGATAAATTTTTGCCAAAGTCGCCATAGCCGGGCGATTGATATTTGACCAGGTCGCTCTGCTGGAATACTGGTTTACAGAAGAAAATTCTTCTATTACCTCTTTGCTGGAAGAAACCCCAATCATCGCGCCAGTTCTTTGTCCATAAAGGGTAAATCCTTTAGACATGCTATAAGCAATAATGGTCAGGATATTTGCCGGCAGATTGGAAATTTTGCGGAATATCTTACGCACCTCTTCTTTTTCACCAGCATAATCAATATATGCAATATCCAGCAACAGGGTAACTGTTTTGCCATTATCAGCTGTAGCATCTTTTAAAATAGAAATTAAGCCATCCATATCCTCGTCATTCAAGCTATACCCCGTTGGATTGTGTGCTGGTGTATTGACTATTAAAAGCAGACTGTCTTGCTTTGCCAGAACTTCATTTACTTTTGCCCTTAAAGCAGGCAGATTATATTTGTTATTTTCATCGAGCATTTGATATGTTTCCAGTTTGCGTTCCATGTCTTTGCAAATAACACTATAAGGCCCCCAGTACCAGTCGGACGTCAAAGCAATATCACCTTTTGACATATAATTCCAAACCGCGTGATGGAGTACCCCAGTTCCACCAGCTGTTGCAACCGCTGCAATATAACCATCAGGACGCGACTGTCCAAATGTTGCATCAAGCACACTTTCAAGATAATTCGGCAGGCCTGCAATCGGTGCATAAGCAATAAGCTCTGTAGTAGGCAAATCCCTATATGCTTTTTCAACAGTTGGCAAGCAAACTAATTTTTCTTCTTCATCAAGAATAGCGCCTATGGTGGCGTTTGTTACATTATCGGCACCATATTGAGCAGCAGCAGCAACTGCCGCCGCATTTGCTCCAAATATTTTATCCTGCGCAGATTTTCCTTTCGCATGAGGTGCTGCAATACTTGTAATCATTTGAATTCCCCCTAAGCCATCTTTACTACTTTTATTTATACGCTCTTCCCTCAAACAACTTTATGTTATTTATTTGGGAAAAAGTGTTCATGAATAGCATTTACAGCCATCTTTACATCATTCTCTTTAATAAGGCAAGAAACACTTATTTCAGAAGTGCTTATTGCAGCAATATTAATAGATGCGTTTGCCAATGCCCCAAACATGCCCGCCGCAATACCAGGACTACCAAGCATGCCTGCTCCAACAATGGAAACTTTCGCAACATTTATTTCAACATCATAATTAAAACCGCCCATTTGATCCTTTAAGCTCTCAACAACACTTGTTGCTTCAACAAGGTCCGTTTTTGCAACGGTGAAAAGAATGTCATTACTGCCATCACTATCACGAACACTTTGAATTATCATATCGACATCAACATTTGCATTGGCAAGTGCTGAAAAGATTTTATACGCAATACCCGGTTGATCGGGCACACCTTTAACAGCAATTTTAGCAACATTAGTATCATGAGCAACACCACGAATAACAAAATTCTTTTCCTGCACAGTATATTCCTCCCTTATAATCGTTCCAGGATCATCTTTAAAAGTAGATCTTACATGGATTGCAACTCCGTTATGCTCGCCATATTCGACTGCACGCGGCTGCATAACACCTGCTCCCAAACGTGCCAGTTCGAGCATTTCAGCAAATGTAATCTCGTTCATTTTCTTTGCGTTTGGAACAATACGGGGATCCGCACTATAAACGCCATCAACATCTGTATATATTTCGCAGAAATCAGCTTTAATGCCAGCCGCTATAGCTACAGCAGTCGTATCCGAACCACCACGTCCAAGCGTCGTAATATCGCCTTCATCTGTAACGCCCTGAAAGCCAGCTACTATAGCTATTTTACCTTCATCAAGCGCTTTTATGACCCTTTTGGCGTCAACATTCAAAATAGTTGCTTTGCTATGAACATCGCTGGTATGAATGCCGGCCTGGCCGCCCGTAAAAGAAACAGCTGGCTGCCCCTTGCTGCAAAAAGCCGCTGCCAACAATGCAATTGATATTTGCTCACCGGTTGACAAGAGCATATCTAACTCCCGTTTAGGCATATTATCAGTAACTTTTGCTGCTAAATCCAACAAATCGTCAGTTGAATCGCCCATTGCGGAAACAACAACAACAATACGGTCTTCCGGTTTCTTTTCAAGCAAAACACGATCAACAATGCCGTGAATTTTTTCAGGTGTAGCAACAGAGCTGCCACCAAATTTTTTTACCAGAATAGACATTCTTTACCTCCTAATCAATGCTTCGTTAAAATAAACATCACCATTGTATAAATAGACATTGGCAATATATTATTATTACATTTATCTGCTCATT
>JBOFWD010000143.1:0-3729 GCA_051653445.1 Acidaminococcaceae bacterium
CGGTAATTGCTTCTGCATCAATTAATTCGATTCTTATTTCCATACATATTATCCCCCTTTTATTTTGTCTACTGAGTAGACTTTTTTCGCACCATCATTATACGATGACATTCATTATTAATCAAGTAAAAATCCCGGCTTATAAACAGCCGGGACGCGTGAAATCATATGGTTTTTCTTTTCGCTGGATTTGAAGCATCTGATTGCAGGTCAACATATTATGCTTTCGATTCTTTTTTATATTTCGATGTTCCTTATCGATCTTAAATACATAACGGTCAACTAACATATCATATTCATCTTGATTTTTGGCTGCCATAAGTAGTTCTAATAATTCTGCTTCACTCAATTTTATCATCCTCTGACAAGTATTTGCTGATTGTTTGCAATGCCTGCGTGACTGATTGACTTATAGCGCCGCTTGTCCTGTCATGCATAGCTGCTGTCTCCCATACTGCCCAACCATCAATCAATACATCCTGTACATATTCTTTTTGGTCGCCCTTTAGCTGAGCCAGACCATCCATAAGATCAAGATATATGCATTGTGCTGTAGTATTGCCGCTTTCTGCCATTTTTCGCAGGTTATGCAAGCCTTTATACATTTTCCGCAGGCACGTTGTACTGGAATAATCTGCTGAATTTAGCAGTGCATACTCTCTATCCGTCATTTAGGCCACTTCCTTTTCTTCGATTTTTAAAATTTGAATAACTGCATTGCTTTCTTCCGCAAATTTTGTGCGATTACAAATAATGCCCTGCGAATGGTATATGCTGCCATTTTCTCGGCGCGTTGCATTTTCGATTTTTTTGCATTTCCATTCGTTCTGATGAATCCATGCACGCGCTAAACTCATATCAATCACATGAAGTTCATGACCTGCAGGCGTATCATACACGATAAGTATATAATCAGCCATAGAAGTATATGCCCATCCTGCTTTATTGCTTTCAATATTTGCCAAAGTTTCAAAAAAATAATTGCCGGTATAATAGCACCGATCCGTCTTAATATCGACCGTCCAAGTATCATCATCTTTGCTACAAACATAATCGATATCAACCGCTTGGTACTCCTTATCTGTGCGCACATCCTCAATCTGCCATCCTGCTTTAGCTATGCGTGCGGCCGCGATTTCTTCTGCAGGTTTTCCTTTTTTAAAACTGTCTAATATATATACTGGCTTAGTCATTATTATTCACCTTCCTTTTTATTGAAAAGTTCTGGGTGCGCCGTCTCAAAGCAGATATTTTTATAGGTAGCTATTGCTGCTTCTCGCTGACTCAATGCACGTTCTTTAAGCCAAACACTTGCATTTGTATCAAGTAGGATATTGTCAATTTCCTGTAAAGCCATCATAATATTTCCGGTTTGAACTTTATCAACCAGATTTGCAACGATATTAATTTCTTTAAGCATTTTTATATTTTCATTCATAATTAAATCATCCTCTTTTTATATATTTTTATATCCGTTGGCAATTAAGTGATTACGGAAAGCTGTATAACGGCCGAGCAGTTCTTTTAATACATCACAAGCTACATAATAGTTATCATGGTTTATAATTATCTTTTCTGCCGCTGATAACGATAAATCGTAATTACATATACCGTATGTCGTAGTCGCTGATAATATATCAATGGTGGCAATCAATCCTTTTTGCAGTAGCACCGGCAATATATCTTTCTGTCGCTCTGGCCGTTTTAGTTGCTTGAATAACCAGTTTGCTGATATCGCTATGCCGTCTGCGCCACAACTCAAGCAAGTTTCATAATTTTTTGTAGCCTGTTCGCTTTCGCACTCATCAAAAATAAATTGATATTCTTCAATTAAACTCAAAACTTCATTCATATTTGCACCTCATTTAATTTGATTTGTAAGCAACTGTATCAACGTCTTACATAGGTATCATTACGGTCTGCGGTGTCACTCTTACACATGGCTTCATAAAAAATTTTATTCAAATAAAAAAGAAGTAATATTCTGATAATTGTAACCAGACAAAAATAAAAAGCCTATCCCAGATAAAGGATAGGCTAAAAATTATATATTAAGTTTTATCTATTAACAGCTGTATTATAGATATATTTGTAAACACTGTTGTCCCCGACATCAATCCAGCTATAAAAATGTCCCATATCACCGATTACGTCTCCGTTACGATCATAGGCGGTACTTTCTTTAATTCGAAAAGATAACTTATTATCTTTTAAGCGAAATTCTGTACGCTCGATCTTATATGCCAAATACTCAAGGCCATCTACTGGTAAATTATGATCCTTCCGATTTGAAATTAAATCATATCGTCCAATGTCGCTATACTCTGTTTTTACAAGTGTAGATATAATCCGCTCTTTATCATTATCTTTAATAACTTTAACCGTAGATGCTGCCAAATAATATTTATTATCATTTTGGTCAGCAGTGACATAACTCCATCCGCTTGCATATGATATTGCCGAAAACATTGCCATCAATAAAACAAAAACAATTACTATTTTTTTCATCTCTTTAATAACTCCTTTAGCCTATTTTTAGCCCCAGCTTTAATTGCCATAGCCTCAATAATTTCCGGTGGAACAATTCCTGGCGGCAAGTCTTTTTTAATTATAGCTTCAGCTAATTCAATAATTCGACTTAACTCCTCATAAGAATTGTTATCTTCTATGAACATTGATAATTTTTCTAATTTTTTATATTCTTCACTTATTAACATTGTTGAACCATCCTTCTTTATAAAATTTGCACTTCCATTATATCACCTTACCCCATAGATACGACAAAGATAATTTTTCGCTTGCTGAAAGCTGCAACCAGACAGGATCTGCACAATATCAAATATGTCAGCGCCTTTTCCGCCTCCGTTACCTGCGCAGGCTGGTGATGCACAATAATATTTGTATTCGTTGGCGTTAGCATATATGCTGGCCGATGGATGTCTGTCATCATGCAATATGCAGCAAAACGATTTCGGATTTTCGACCTGCAAGAATTCCGCAAGGTTAACCATTTTTAGATGCTGTACGGCATCTGCTACAACTGTTTTTTCTTCTGGAATTGCAAACGTTGCATCGCTTAAATCAGTGATTGCCTGCACTCTCACCGTCTGTTCTTCCATTGCTCTGGTGGAAACTGTGGCATAAGCTGCTGCTTTGGTTTCGGTAGCAGGATATGCTTCAAGATAAGCGGCTGCTGCAGCTTCGGCTTTGACCTGTGAAACATCAAGAGCGTCCGCAAGGGCTGCAGCAGAATAAGTTATATCGTTTGCCCCAATAATAGAAACGTCATAAGCTGGCAGTCCTTCGCTTGCTTTTATCCATTTTGAATTTGGCAGTCTCAACAGGCGCGAACTTTCTGCGGCCGAAGGATCTGCAATTCTGGCTGCTATAGTCAATTTTGCTTCAACTTCTTCCCACTGCTCGGCCGTTACTCCTGCAGAACAAGCATAATACACATGGAATCCGTTTCTGGTGTCTACTACTGCTGTAGGCGCTGGCATGGAGTTGATAAGGGCAAGCATTTTTGCTTTTCTTTCGGCGACTTCTTCTAACTCAAAATAATTTCCTTCTGAATCTCTGCCTGCGTCGACATCAATATACCACGCGTGGTATCCAGTTATATCTGCTTTAGCCGGTTTTGTTTCTTTATACTCGGCAGTTTGATTGACCACGAAATAAGTATCATTGTCATCCGTTTGGTCGTGCGCAATCATGCCTTTACCGATTTTT
>JBOFWD010000144.1:0-2110 GCA_051653445.1 Acidaminococcaceae bacterium
AGGCTCTATTGTTTTTTATTTTATTTGCCACTGACCATCTCCGATTGATTGTTTGGGCAAAAGAAAAGTGCATAGTGCTGACAATAGTGCAAAAAAAGCTAATATTTCCATCGTTTTCGGCAAGCCGTATTTATCTGCAAACATTCCAATCAGAGGAACAACTACTCCTCCAATACTGAAATATAATCCAAGCGTTACTCCAGAGGCAAAACCCACACTTTTTGCTAAATAGTTTTGTCCCAAAACAACTATCGAGCTAAACGGCGAAAACATTGCAAACCCAATTGGTATCATTAGTAAAAAGCAAATATACGCATTTGTGGTCTGAGATAAAAGCGCAATCATAGGAGCCAAAAACCAGTAACTGAACTGTACAACCTTAAGATACCCAATTCTATCCGCCAAAAAACCGCCAATAAAAGTAGTTGCTACACCCAACATAAATAACAGGGTCAGTGCAGAACCTGCTGCAGCTGTAGAAATCCCCGTAACTTTAACCAAATATAAAGGAATAAAACTACGTAACCCACAAACTACGATTGAACTGAATCCTATGATAAGAGTCAAACGAGCAAAAGCATGCCAATCGTTTTTATTTTTATATTGTTTCGATAATGAATTATCACTCTTAGAATCATTTAAAAAATCACTTTTCGCAATCGCCAGTTCTATCTTTGGTCCAACAAAAATCAATAGTGTGGAAATAATTGTTGCCAAAATTGAAAAAACAACGATTCCTTTCATTCCCAAAAAGGTAATAACTGACACAGCTATAATTGGCCCGGCTGCAAAACCGCCATTGCCGCCAACAGAAAAAATGCTCAAAGCTGTTCCACGTTTTGCGCCTGACAACCTGTTGATAATTCTTGCAGCCTCAGGATGAAAAATTGCATTGCCAATGCCGCTCACCGTAACCAAGGCAAATATCGACCAATAGTCTTCAAATAATCCTACCAGTCCCATTGCCATACCTGACAGAAAAATTCCTAAAGACATCAACCAAGTTTTTGCAGAGTGATCAGCTAACCAGCCAAATATTGGCTGAACCATTGATGATAAAAATGATGAGGCAAACATCAAGCCGCTGATAGCGCTATAATCCATGCCATAATACAAAATCAAAAATGGCAATATCGCCGGCAAAGCCCCCATCGCTATATCACAAAAAAAATGTCCAGCAGCCACTAAATACACATATCTTTGATTCAAATTTACAGCCTCCTAAAACATATATCCTTTTAGTCTTTCATTAATATAAAAGTGCGAATAAACCTTACATATAAACAATATAACTCATCATCATTTTCCTGTAAACAATGCCCTGCTTTAGAAAAAAGCAGGCAGTTAATTAACCAGCCGGCTTTTTTTATCTGTCTTAACCCTTGACTTTGAAAACTTTCTAGTCATAATATGTAACTGACGCAGCTTGTAACAGCGCAGCCAAATTTAATTTCAAATACATGAAAAGAGGTCTTCTCAGTGAATGATATCAAACGATATAAAAATAATTTAAGTGAAGAACGCAATAGCGCTGCTTTATACAAAGCAATGGCCGAACAAGAAAAAAACCCCACAATTAAAGCTATTTATTTTCGACTAGCCGCTACGGAAGAGAAACATGCGTCTAAATGGGAATCTTTGTTGCTGGAAAAAGGCGTTAATATACCATCTTATCACTTATCTTTCCGCACCAAATCCTTAATTTGGCTCATGCAAAAGTTTGGAGCAGATTTTATTTTGCCCAGCATGGTTTCTTCTGAAGGTGTTGCAGCAAGTGATTATTCTACTCAACCAGAAGCAAACAGCATGGTTTCTTCTGAAAGAGCGCATGCAATCTTATTAGGTCAACTGAACAATTCGGAAATAACAGCTGGTTTGGATGGTCCAACCCTTGCAAAAATGGAAGGAAGGCATCGTTCAGCAGGAGGCAATACACTTCGTGCCGCAGTTTTAGGCGCGAGTGACGGTTTGGTGTCCAATTTCAACTTAGTAATGGGTGTGGCAGGCGCTGCTGTTTCTTCCTCAAATATTCTGCTTACAGGAATTGCCGTCTTACTGGCCGGTGGTATCTCAATGGCTCTGGGAGAGTGGATTTCTGTACAAAGCTCCC
>JBOFWD010000145.1:0-17079 GCA_051653445.1 Acidaminococcaceae bacterium
TGCTAAATATTCGGCACCTCCTTTCCCGTTTATATAATCTTGTACAACTTGTTTCTTGAATTCAAAACCATATTTTGCCATAAAAAAACCGACCCCCAATCGTTAGATTTTTTAGGTCTAACTTTTGGGGGTCAGTACACTTTAAAGGCCTTTTTGTTTTTATGGTTATTACTTTAGGTTATTACTTTAGGTTATTGACGACCAAGGCTATGAAGACAAGGTCTTCCGTACTGGTATTTTCCAGGCCATGGCTTTCCCCTGACGGTGTAAAGGTAGTGTCACCTGCAAAAATTTCAGCAAGTACACCATTATCGTTGTAAGTGCCTTTCCCGCTAAGAATAAAATAGGTTTCACTGTTGCCTTCGTGTTTGTGATAACCAAGTGAGCATCCAGGTTTCAAGGTGCCTTTAATATATACGGGAATTTGGCCATGGTAAAAACTTTCATCTATAACGTGTTCCATAATAACGCTGCCTTTGCCGCCAAATCTTTTTTCTGCTACTGTAATGTTTTTTTCTTTAAAAATGGGCATGTGCTTCATCCTTTCGCTAACAAATTGAAGAGGCTATATTGGTATATGCTTTTATACTATTCGTAAAGTGACAAAAAAATCCTGCAAAATGTTTGTGAAAAACCAACATTTTTCCTATTTACAAATTTAACGTGCTAAAGTATAATAAGCTCAATACATATATCAGAGAGGGGTTTTTTCTTAATGAAAAAGTTTTTAGCATTGATGTTAACGTTTGTAGTAGCGTCTGCTTTTGTTGCTGGCTGCGGCGGCGATAAAGCGGCAACTAAAAAAGAAGCCGGCAAGAAAATCGTCGTAGGCCTGGATGATAACTTCCCACCGATGGGCTTCAAAAATGAGAAAAATGAAATTGTCGGTTTCGATATTGACATGGCTAAGGAAGCTGCCAAAAGACTTGGCCGTCCTGTAGAATTCAAACCAATTGATTGGTCCAGTAAAGAGGCTGAACTCAAAAGCGGTCGTATTGATGTAATCTGGAACGGTCTGAATATTACTGAAGAACGTAAAAAGAACATGCTGTTCAGCAATCCTTACATGGAAGCCAAACAACTTATTTTCGTGGCTGCAGGTTCCCCTATCAAAGGACAAGCAGATCTGGCCGGTAAAGTAATTGGCATGCAAAGCGCAAGTACTGCTGAACAAAACCTGGAAAATGACAAGGCTTTTGCCGCAACTTTGAAAGAAGTAAAAAAATATCCTGATTGTATTGCTGCGATGATGGATATGGAAGCTGGTCGTGTAGATGCTATCATTACTGATGAAATCGTCGGTCGTTACTACATGGAAAAGAAACCAGGCAAATTCGTTGCTCTGGAAAAACCGGTAGGACCTATTGGTAGCTTCGGTATTGGTTTCCGTCTGGATGACAAAGCATTGCAGGGAGATATTCAGAAAGTTTTGGATGAAATGAAAAAAGACGGCACCAGTGCTAAGATTTCCAAACAATGGTTTGGTGCAGATATCGTTAAATAAATTAGCTGAAGAGGCCAATGCTTGCCATTGGCCTCCTTTTTCGCATATAATATACGCGTGTGTGAAAAAATCGGATAGGTGTGAACTATATGGAAAAGATATTAACAATGATATACCCATTGGCGGAGGGCAGTATTGTAACCATTCAATTGTTTGCTATTACTCTGCTATTGTCATTGCCTTTGGGTTTGTTATTGGCATTGGCGCATATTTCAAAAATTAAGCCTTTAAGTAAATTTGTGGAAGTATATAACTGGATTATGCGCGGTACGCCTCTGATGCTGCAGTTATTGTTTGTTTATTTTGCACTGCCGAGCTTTGGCATTTTGCTGCCCGATGTCGTTGCCGCAGTTTTAGCCTTTGTATTGAATTATGCTGCCTATTTTGCGGAAATTTTTCGCGCGGGCATTCAATCAATACCAAAAGGACAGTATGAAGCTGCGAGAGCACTGGGTTTTACTTATGTGCAGACCATGCGGAGAATTATTGTGCCGCAGATGGTGAAACGTGTTTTACCGCCTGTTGGCAACGAAACAATTACTTTGGTCAAGGATACTTCATTAGTATATGTTTTGGCGATGAATGACCTTTTGCGAGCAGCACGTACCATTGTGCAGCGGGAATTTGATATGACACCTTTTGTAATTGCCGGCGTCTTTTATTTGGTCATGACTTTTGTGGTAACAAGAGTTTTCAATTGGCTGGAAAAGCATTACGCCAGGTATGAGGAATAGGAGGTGCCATGATGAGCGATACAATGGTAAAAATGGAAAATGTCCAAAAAAACTTTGGCGACCTGCAGGTGCTGAAGGATATCAGTCTCGAATTAAAGCAAGGCGAAGTAGTTGCTATTATCGGTCCTTCCGGCTCCGGCAAAAGCACACTGCTGCGCTGCCTGAATCGCCTCGAAACCGTTGACGGTGGTTCGATTGCTATTGAGGGTGAGTACATGGTGAAGGATGGCAAGTATGTCGATGATGCTGCGGCCAGAAGTATTTGCGGCAAGATGGGCATGGTCTTTCAACAGTTTAATCTTTTCCCGCATATGACAGTCTTGGATAATTTGCTTGAAGCGCCGTTGATCGTCAAAAAAATGAAGCGTGAAGAAATTTTGCCTGTGGCCGAAGAACTTTTGGCTAAGGTTGGTTTGGCGGAGAAAAAAGACGTTTATCCGACAAGGTTATCCGGCGGTCAGCAGCAGAGGGTGGCGATTGCCAGGGCCCTTGCGATGAATCCGGATATCATGCTCTTTGATGAACCTACTTCATCGCTGGATCCCGAGCTGACCGGTGAAGTTCTGAAAACGATGCGTAATCTTGCTGAAGAGAACATGACGATGATTGTCGTGACTCATGAAATGGGTTTTGCGCGCGAAGTGGCTACGAAAGTTATCTTTATGGCTGATGGCATCGTGCAGGAGCAGGGAACGCCGGAAGATCTTTTTGGTAATCCTAAGAATGAGCGTTTAAAAGCTTTTTTAAAAAGCATATTAAGATCATAGTAAACAAACGGTGTTGCCAAAAGGCAACACCGTTTGTTTACTTGTTTTGAAGTTTGGCGAGAAATTTATCATTATTAATGATGAATCTTTCATGTATTCCTTGACCGATAGGGCCATACTCATCTTTGGCACTCACATTGAAAACAAGACGTCTGCCGTCAATGGCAGTCAGTTCAGCAGTGGCGCTGATAGCTTTGCCAGGTAAGGTGGCGCTGTCATGTGAGATATTCATTTTTATGCCGACGCTGCCTTCGGCTTTTTCGAGAAAAGGCTGAACAGCGGTTACTGCG
The DNA here is from genome assembly GCA_051653445.1 of Acidaminococcaceae bacterium. Classification (GTDB taxonomy): domain Bacteria; phylum Bacillota; class Negativicutes; order Acidaminococcales; family Acidaminococcaceae; genus RZYP01. Next base: position 3,296 of record JBOFWD010000145.1, read on the forward strand.
GCTTTTTCCATCAGCGCAACCATTGCCGGTGTCGCATAAACATCTAAGAGACCGCTGCCTAGAGCGGAGGCTGTATTAGTGTAGAGGACTGTTTCACTGACTGTTGCGGTAAGACCTGTTTGTAGTTCTTTCATAAGTTAGTTGCTCCTTTATGTTTTTTGTTTTTATCTTACAAAAAAATCAACATTAAAGCAAGAGCAAAAGAAGCAGAGAAAAAAGCATATTGTAAAAAAGAATATTGTATAATAGTTAAAGAGAATATTTAAAAATTTTTGAAGGAAGTGAAGCATTGATGTTATATTATGAAATTTTAGCCGGTCATCCGGAAATGCAGACGGCACTAATTTTCAAAGAGCACAAAATGACCTATGGACAAATGAGGGCAAGCATTGAAAGCAGAGCTAATTTTTTGCAGGCCAAGGGGGTCAAAAAGGGCGATAGAGTCGGATTATTAAGTAAGAATTGTATAGATTTCGTCATTTCCTATTTCGCGGTTATCAGGGCAGGCGGCATTGTGGTGCCATTTAACTTTCAACTTGCTTCACGGGAAATAGCGTATATAGTAAAAGACGCGGGACTTAAAATAATGCTTGTGCGTCAAAAAATAGATTTGACTGAAGCTTTACAGGAAATTGGGTATGAGGGTATTAATCAGTATACATTTGACGAAATGGAAGAAATGACAGAGCATGTTTTCACGGATTACGAGTTGCATGAAGATGATAATTGTACGATTATTTATACTTCAGGTACGACGGGCAAGCCTAAAGGCGCAATGCTCAGTCATAAAAACCTGGTGTCTAACACAAAAGATGCGCAGGTGGTTGCCATGAGTTCTGAGGATATCGGGCTATGCGTGCTGCCTATGTATCATTGCTTTGCCTGGACAGTTTCCGTCAGCGGGCTTTTATTCTATGGCGGCAGCATAGTGATTCAGGAGACTTATATTTTCAAGGATACAATGGGCTTGATTGCAAAGCATGAAGTTAATTTCTTTGCTGGCGTACCGACCATGATTCAGTTGTTTTCCGCCGGCGCAGAAGCTCATGAATTGGCTAATATCAGATGCTTTATCAGTGGAGGTGCGCCGTTGCCGAAGCGGGTAGCTGAAGAATTCAGAAAAAAAATCGGCAAGCCTGTGCAGGAAGGATATGGTCTTTCCGAAGCTTCGCCTGTCGTGAGTGTTAATCCGGCTTCTAAGGTAAAGGTTGGTTCGATTGGTATACCGCTGCCAGATGTCACGGTTATGATTCAGGATGAAGAAGGCAAAGCATTGAAGTGTGGCGAAGTTGGCGAGTTATGCGTCCGTGGTGATAATGTCATGCTGGGCTATCTGAATCTGCCAGAGGAAACTGCAAGCACCTTACGCGGCGGCTGGCTGCATACTGGAGATTTGGCCTATAAAGATGAAGATGGGTATTTTTTTATTGTCGATCGTTTGAAAGATATGATTATTTCCAGTGGCGAAAATATTTATCCGCGGGAAATCGAGGAAGCGCTTTATACACATCCATTAATTATGGAGGCAGCGGTGATTGGCATCCCGGATAAATTGCGAGGTCAGGCTGCCTGCGCTTATATAGTTTTGGCTGAAGATGCTGTAATTGACAAAAAAGAACTCAGAAAATATTTGATGGAAAGGATTGCTCCTTACAAAGTGCCACGGGAATTCTTTTTCTGTGCAGAGCTGCCGAAGAATGCAACAGGTAAAACTTTAAAAACCGTTTTGCGCGATCAGGCACTTATCGATATTGTAAGCCGCAAAAGATAAGAGAAATATTATGAAAAAAGCATTTTTGCTTTTTAGTTTTTTGTTTTTAACTATTGTACTCGCTGGCTGCGCGAAGGGCGAGGTTGTAATGGAATTGTCCAGGTTTGGCTCAGCGAATATTGAATGTAAAATTGTCGCCATGCCGCTGGTGGCATCACAGCTGGGGTCTTTAAAAGAAGATTTCAGCACTGACGGTTTTCACGTTGAAAATATTGAGGAAGAAAAAATGCAGGGGTTTATCGCAAAAAAACAATTCGCTACACTTGATGAATTGAACAAGACCAAAATTGTGCGTGGGTTTGAATTGAATAAGAACACTACTTCTTCGGATATTGCAAAGAGCGAGGATGCGCAAGTCAAAAAGTCGTCCGCTGTTTATAAGCAGGGCCTTTTATTTGATACTGTAGCGGTGAATACTCATCTTGATTTGCGGTCCAATAAAAAAGATGAAACAAAGGAAAGTCAATGGATTGTCAAAAATCTGCTACAGCAGGTCAGCCTGCGTTTCGTTCTAAAACTGCCTACAGCTGCTGACAGCAGTAATGCAACGAGAAGTCCTGATGGCGGCAAAACTTTGGTTTGGGACCTTATTCTGGGTGAAGATAACGAATTGTCTGCACAGGTTACCTATCTGAACCCTTATAAGGCAGGCGGCTTGCTTATTGCAGCACTAGTTGCAGGCGGTATATTCTGGCGTAAGAAAAGAAGGAAACCAGCGAATGACAAAACAGCTTAAGGAAAAATACGAACATTTAAAGAAATATTTACAAGGATTTGATAGTTTAGCAGTTGCTTTTTCCGGTGGTGTGGATTCCACATTCCTATTGGCCGCGGCTAAAGAAGTTCTAGGCGAAAAGGTTATTGCTGTTACGCTTATTTCGGGGTTTGTGCCAAAAAACGAAGTACAGGAAGCAGTAGATTTTGCGACTGCATTAGGTGTGCGGCACGAATTAATCAAAGTGGATGAATTGAGTATTCCAGGCGTAGCAGCAAATCCTGCCGACAGATGCTATTTTTGCAAAAAAGCATTATTTGCTAAAATCAAGGTTTTGAGTGAAAAAATAGAAATACAGCAGGTTGCTGATGGTTCTAATATTGATGATGAAGGTGACTATCGTCCTGGTATGCAAGCCCTTACAGAACTGGAAATCATAAGTCCTTTAAGGATGGCGCAATTGACAAAGGAAGAAATACGTGTTTTGTCGCAGAGGCTGAATCTGCCAACTTGGGATAAACCTTCTTTTGCCTGTCTTGCCTCGCGTATTCCTTATGGCGAACAAATTACGAAAGAGAAATTGGCAATGATTGAAAAGGCCGAATTATTTCTGATGAAGCTTGGATTTAAACAGCTGCGCGTGCGTTGCCATGGCAACCTGGCTAGAATTGAAGTACCTGAAGACGAAATCCCAGCATTGCTGAATGGAGCAACGAGAGGGAAAATTGCAGGCGCTTTTGCCAGTATGGGTTTTGCTTATACGGCGATTGATATTAAAGGTTATAGGACAGGCAGTTTGAATGAAGTTCTGTAAAAACCATTCTTCGAAATTTTCTCATAAATTCTTCAGATGTGGTAAAATCTAAGCAAGCAGAAGAAAATGAAAGCGGGTGATGAGTCATGTCAATGGAATTTGAACGTATCTGGGTTTTGAAGATTTATACGGCTGAAGGCGTTTATTACAATGACAAACCTCTTTTCAAGGCTATCATTGAGGAAACAAGAAGGCTTGAAATTGCAGGCGCCACAGTTTTCAAATGTATAGAAGGTTATGCTACTGAAACGCGCGGCCTTGAAAGAAGGCCCTTGATCAGGTTTTCAGAGCCTACGAATTTACCTGTGGTGCTGGAGATTATTGATAAAAAAGCTAAGCTTGAAATGCTTTTGCCTTTTTTGGAAAAAAACATGAAAACTGGCTTGGTTACTCTTGAGGAACGTGATCGACTGCTTACAGACTATTTACGTGAAATGCGTGGAATAAAAGCAAAAAGCGAATAATTTTCTGTAAATTCCTGTTAAGTGGATGTCCACTGATGATGTACTTGGAAAGAAAAAGTTTTTGGGCGTGTCTCTTGTGTGAAAACAAAAACATCGATTGCCCATGCCACAAACACTACTAAAAAATGACATATATACATTTAAGCTAAAAATGTGTGCGTAAAAGTGTAACTATTTGTGACTTTTTTGTGATATTGTAATGCATTTGACAGCGTGCTATAATGATGAGCAATTAGAGATGTGTGCATTACAAAAAAACAATAAAGGGGAAGATAGTTGTGAAAAAGATTCTATCAGTTTTATTGGCTTCAACATTTGCAGTCGGTATGTTAGCCGGTTGCGGTGGCGAGAAGAAAGATGCTGAAAAATCCGATGTAATCAAAATCGGTGTGTTCGAGCCTCTGACAGGGGATAATGCAGCAGGCGGTGAATTGGAATTACGCGGTATAAAATTGGCCAACAAATTACATCCTGAAGTTTTGGGCAAGAAGGTTGAACTTGTTATAGCGGATAATAAATCCGACAAGGCTGAGGCTGCTTCCGTAGCTGCCCGCCTGATAGAGAAGGATAAGGTTAAAGTAATTATCGGTACCTATGGTTCTTCTTTGGCAATGGCTGCCGGCAATATCGTAAAGGAGAACAAAATCCCTGCGATTGGTACCAGCTGCACTAACCCTCAGGTTACAGCAAATAACGATTATTATTTCCGCGCTTGCTTTATTGACCCTTTCCAAGGCACTGTAATGGCTAACTACGCGTACAAGAATGGCGCTAAAAAAGTAGCTATTATCCAGGAAGTATCTAATGATTATGCTGTTGGTCTTGCTAAATTCTTTAAAGAAGCATTTATTAAACTGACAGGAAATCCTGACAGCGTAATTGAAGTCGCTAACTATCAGACTGGCGATAAAGACTTCTCTGCTATTTTGACTAACATTAAAGCTAAAAATCCGGATGTTGTATTCGCGCCTGGTAACGTTACTGAATCTGCATTGCTGATTAAACAGGCTCGTCAGCTTGGTCTCGACGTTCCATTCCTTGGTGGTGACACTTGGGAAACTCAGGAATTCATTGATGTAGGCGGTAAAGATGTTGAAGGTGCAAGCCTTTCTACTGCGTTTGACCGTGAAAAAGCAACTACCGAAGAAGCAAAAAAATTCCTTGATGCTTATGTAAAAGAGTATAAAGGCGAACCTTCGGCACTGACTGCTTTGGCGTATGATGCTTACCTGATTGCTATTGATGGTATCAAACGTGCCGGCACTACTACTGATTCCGTGAAGATTCGTGATGCTATAGCACAAACCAAAGATTTGGAAACTGTTACCGGAAAAACTACGCTTGATAAAAATGGTGATGCTATTAAGGCAGCAATTATTAAAACTGTCAAAGATGGCAAGTTTAAATATCTTGATTTTGTTGATGTAAAATAAATATTTTTCGCTTGTAGTCATTTGTGCTTCCTTCCAAAGGGAAGGAAGCACTTTTTTTTTAAATATGTATGGTGGTGTAAATAATGGAATTTTTCCAAGCTATTTTGAATATGTCCGGCGCAAGTTTTGCGCAGCACATGGTTAACGGAATATCGCTGGGCAGTCTTTATGCGATGATAGCCATCGGTTATACAATGGTTTACGGTATTTTGCTGATGATCAACTTTGCTCATGGCGACATTGTTATGATGGCCTGTTACTTTGCTTTTTTTGGTATTACTGTCTTTAACATACCGTGGTATCTTACCTTTGTAGGTGTTATTATTGCTACAGCGCTTTTGGGTGTGGTTATTGAGCGTGCGGCTTATCGGCCTTTGCGGGATGCTCCTAAAAATTCTGTTCTGATTTCGGCTATCGGCGCATCTTTCCTGTTGGAAAACCTGGCTAACTATCTTTTCAGCGGAAGGCCTTTGCGTTTTCCTAATATTGAATTGTTAGCACAAAATATTGACATCGCAGGTGTGCAGGTGCAAGCCATCAGTTTGGTTATCCCCGTGGTAACGATGCTCTGCCTGTTTGTTTTACTGCATATTGTTAATCATACAAAGATTGGCATGTCTATGCGTGCAGTCTCCAAAGATTATGAAATAGCGCGTGTCATGGGTATTAATATTGACAATGTAATTTCTATTACCTTCGCTATCGGTTCTATCCTGGCGGCTATTGGTGCTATTATGTGGGGTATCCGTTATCCGGGAATTACACCGCTTTTGGGAGTAATGCCGGGTTTGAAATGCTTTATTGCTGCTGTTATTGGTGGTATCGGCAATATCAAGGGCGCTGTTCTTGGCGGATTCATTCTTGGACTCGGTGAAATTCTGATTGTTGCTTTCTTCCCGCAGCTTTCCGGTTATCGTGATGCCTTTGCCTTCATTGTGTTGATTATAATACTGTTCTATAAGCCTACAGGCCTTCTGGGCGAAAAAACAACGGAGAAGGTGTGATCATGGCGAATAAGAGAAATTTGATACTTACAATTATATTATTGGCAGCCTTTTTCGCTCTTGCCTGGTATGTTAATTTTGAAACTGACTCTTACATCCGCAGAATAGTTAATCTGTGTATGGTGTATGCTATTATCGGCCTTTCTATGAACCTTACCAACGGTTTTACTGGACAGTTTTCTCTGGGACAGGCTGGTTTTATGGCTATAGGTGCCTATGTTGTTGGCATTTTCACGGTACCTGTTGCTTTACGCCCGGCTGTTTTCTATGCGGCACCAATGAATCCACTGATTGCTGATATCTATATGCCGCTTTGGCTGGCATTGATTATCGGTGGGGTGTTAGCGGCGCTGGTAGCGTTTCTGATTGGAACACCGGTATTGAGGCTGCGTGGTGACTATCTCGCGGTTGCTACTTTGGGCTTTTCTGAAATAATCCGTATTGTTATCACCAATGCTCAGTCGATTACCAATGGTGCTCTTGGCATTAAGGATATTCCTCCGCTTAATGACGTCAGATACATTTTTGCTTTTACAGCTGTAATTTTTATTTTTATAACTGCTTTAATTAATTCTTCTTACGGCAGAGCTTTCAAAGCTATCAGGGAAGATGAGATAGCGGCTGAAGCAATGGGTATTGATTTGTTCAAACATAAATGCCTGGCTTTCATGATCAGTGCGTTTTTTGCCGGTATCGGCGGTGGGCTTTACGGTGCCTTATTAGGGACTGTTGATCCGAAGAACTTCCTGTTTACTTTGACTTATAACTTCCTTTTAATTATTGTCTTAGGTGGCATGGGCAGTATTACGGGCAGCATGATTGGAGCGATTCTTGTTACTGCAGGTCTTGAATTCCTGCGTGTTTTTGACGAACCGCTCGATTTGTTCGGTATGGCTATACCTCTTTTCAGGCCTGGCTTCCGTATGGTTATTTTCTCCGTGTTGTTGATGGTACTGGTTCTTTTCTGGCGACATGGCATTATGGGTACCAGGGAGTTTACCTGGGAAAAATTTATTGCATTCTGCAAGAACCCTTTCGGTTTTTTCGGACGGAAAGGAGCGCGTAAAGCATGACAATTTTAAGAACTGAGGGTATAACGATGCGCTTTGGCGGTGTTGTTGCCGTCAATAACCTGCAAATAGAAATAAATGAAAATGAAATAGTAGCGCTTATCGGGCCTAATGGCGCTGGTAAGACTACCGCCTTCAATATGATAACAGGAGTTTATACTCCTACCAGCGGCAATGTAATTTATACTGACGCCGCAGGGGTCGATATCAAAATAACCGGCAAGAAACCCAGCGCAATTGCCAAACTGGGGATAGCGCGCACTTTCCAGAATATCCGCTTATTTAAAGAACTTTCCGTTTACGAAAATGTTATGATTGCCAAGCATTTGCATTTAAAAGCAGGTTTTATGTCGGCTGCGCTGCATCTGCCACATTATAATGCTGAGCAACGCCAGGCAGAAGCAGAAGTTGAAGAACTTTTGAAAAAAGTTAACTTGTGGGACTTGCGCGAAGAGAAGGCTTTTTCTTTGCCATATGGGCAGCAAAGACATTTGGAGATAGTGCGTGCTTTGGCTACCAATCCGCGACTGCTTTTACTTGATGAACCGGCGGCCGGCATGAATCCAAAAGAGACAGACGAACTCACTGAGTTTATCAGCCAGATTCGCGATGAATATAATCTGACTATATTTATGATTGAACATCACATGGATTTGGTTATGGGTATTTCAGACCGTATCTACGTTCTGGACTTTGGGCAGACCATTGCCAGCGGCACGCCTTTGGAAATTCAGAATAATGAGCGCGTTATTGCAGCTTATTTGGGGGTGGAAGAAGATGCTTAAAGTTGAAAATCTTGTGGTTTCTTATGGTGGCATCGAAGCTCTCAAAGGTATTTCGCTTAATGTTCCTGATGGGAAAATCATTACTTTGATTGGAGCCAATGGTGCCGGTAAGAGCACACTGCTGCGTACGATCATTGGCCTGGTTAAACCACAGGCGGGCAATATTTTCTATAATGAAAAGGAAATTACTGCACTTAATTCTCAAAAAATAGTAACAACCGGTATTACTCTTGTTCCAGAAGGACGCCGCGTATTTTCTAATCTGACTGTCTTGGAAAACCTGAAAATCGGCGCTTATATGCGTAACGATAAGGCAGAGATAGAAAAAGACATACAATGGATTTACGGCATGTTCCCTCGTCTGCAGGAGCGCAACTGGCAATTAGCGGGCACGCTTTCCGGTGGCGAGCAGCAGATGCTGGCTGTCGGCAGAGCTTTGATGTGCAGGCCGAAACTGATTATGATGGATGAACCTTCGTTGGGTTTGGCACCATTGGTCATTAAGGATATTTTCCGTATTATTCAGGAAATCAATGCCAAAGGCATGACCATTTTATTGATAGAACAAAATGCGAATATGGCTTTGAAAATTGCTGACTGGGCTTATGTGCTGGAAACGGGCAGAATTACGATGGAAGGTACCGGCAAGGAATTGCTGGAAAATCCACAAATAAGAGAAGCTTATCTTGGCAAGAAAAAGAAATAACAAAATTGTGGCGGTTTCGTGAAAGCGAAACCGCTTTTTATTGCAACTTTGCACAAAAAATAATAAGATAATAGAAAAAAGAAGGGCTGAAATATCAGGTGGCGAATTTGCGGCAAAAAATAAAAGTTGTTCTGGAACATAAAAAAATATTATTTGTTTTTCTTTCTTTTCTTGCTGCTTTATATTTTCTTCATACGTCATCTTGGGTATTTCGTCCGCAGTCAGTTGATGATGTGAGGCAATGGGTTGGCGGTTTTGGCACCTTTGGACCGCTCGTCTATATTGCGCTTTACGCTGCGAGACCGTTTTTGTTTTTCCCGAGTTTGTTGTTGAACATCAGCGCCGGTGTTTTGTTCGGGCCATGGTGGGGGATAGTTTATCTGTTGTTAGGGGGCCTGGCTAATGCCAGCGTTTGTTTCTGGTCAGCGAGATTATTTGGCACCAAACAGAGTCTGCTCAAACGCTTCGGTGGCAACTGGGGTAAAAGGCTGGATAATTATCTTTCGGATGACAAAGGTTTTACGCGCATGCTGTGGCTGAGAACAGTACCCATCTTCCCTTACGATCCTGTCAGCGTAGTCGCCGGCGGCAGCAGCATGAGGTATTTGCCATATGCCTCAGCTACTGTCGCTGGTATGTTTCCCGGCGCTATCGCCTATAATTTTCTGGCGGATTCTTTTGTGGGAAAAACTATGGGCATTCCTGGTGCTGTCTTGCTTACTGTTATAGCCTTCGGCATACCACTCTTGTGGTGGTACTTAAGTGACGAGCACAGAAGACTGTAGAAAGAGAGGTAGAAAGATGAACATTTACTTATGGCGGCATAACAGAACCTATCACAGCCATAGTATGATTCAGGAACCTTGTATAAACCAGGAATTTTACCTTGATGCCATAGCTATTGTGGCGGCTAATGATTTGGAGGAAGCACTGCTCAAATTAGCCGAGCAGAAACAAGGCTGGCGGGTTGAAGATTTGCGCGAACTGGAACCAACGGTTTTAGCTTTAGAAAAGGCCGGGATTATTTTTACTGATATCAGAGGCTAAGAAATAGATTCTCATAAAGGCGAGGTGGAATATTTTGGATAATACTACAGAGATGGAAATCAAGCTTTCTGTAAGCAAGGAAAGTTTGAAGAAATTATTGGATTCATCGCTTTTGAAAGCAGCAATGGTACCGGATAGCCTGCAGGAGAAAGAACTGGAAAATTATTATTATGACACCGCAAGTTACAAACTTTTTCATGAAGGCATAGCCTATCGCATCCGTAAAAGCGAAGATGGTTATGTGGCTACTATCAAAACCGATGATGCTTCGCAAGGCGGGTTTTCGGAAAGAAAAGAATATAATGTTCCAATTAAGGAAGCAACGCCAACTTTGGAAGGCTTTGCCGAGCTTGGCTTAACGAACAATCTGGAAAAACTGTTGGTGAAAGAAAATCTGCAAATATTATTTAAAGTATTGGTCAAAAGGCAGATTCGCCTCTTACAGATTACGTCGGACACGTTAATAGAAATGGCAATTGATAAAGGAAATATAATTGCTGGCGGGAAGAAAGAAAAAATTGAAGAGGTAGAATTTGAAATCGTAAAGGGCAACAAAAGTGATTTGTTTGAATTTGTGGCGGCATTAGCAGTAGAAATACCATTATTTATTGAACCGCGCAGCAAGTTCAAACGTGGTATTGACCTATTGGCGGATGATGTTGATCATGCTGATGTGGAAGAAAAAGGAGTTAAAATTGACAGAAACGGCAATGCTGAGGTTCAGTTTAAAAAGCTTATTTATTATGATATCGCCGTTATTCTTGAGGCCCAGAATGCTTTGCGCGATGCAACAGCGCTGGAAGATGCTGACAGAATTCTTTTAAACAGGGCCAAACGCCTGCGTGCTGTTATTAACTTTATCAAGCCTTTGATTGAGCTCCACGACTATGATGATTACCACAAAATGTTGGCTGAAATTATTGATCCGCTGCAGCAGCTTTATGTATTGAAGCGATTTATGCGCCAGTGGGATAAGGTTTATAAAAAAACAGGGACAATTTTGAAAAACAATGTTTTGACAGAACGCTTGCGGGAGCGTCGGCTGGAAATAATGCAGACTATCAAAGAACAGATTGAAAGTGGTTTGTATGCGCGCGGCATGTTCAGAATGCTTGCTTGGATAGAAATATCACATTGGCAAGGAACAGAATTTGTGCAGATGGAACAATTTTCTCTTTGTCGTTTCCGAGATTGGCATAAAAAACTTTTAGCATTTAAATTTACAAATGAGATGCTTGAAGAAGAGAATGCGCGTGAAATGAGAAAAATTATTGAAGTCATGGTTTTGGTGCGCCGCAGTATTAAAATCGGTGCTCTTGATAAACAGACTTTTGCATACATGAAAGATTTGTATCGCAAATTGAAGATTTTAAATTTTGATATTTATGGACATAAAGATATTCTTGCTTTTCTGCAAGGTAGTAACAGCAGGGTCCTTTACCGTGATGCCGGTCTTTTGATTGGCTGGCGTTTATCGGAAATGCCTGGTGCATGGCGCGAAGTGCAGAAAAGTTGGGCACAGTTGTTGGCGGCCTTGAAAAGTAAGGGGAAAGAATAAGTAAAATAGCTGTATCGCTAAAAAGCGATACAGCTATTTGTGCTTTTGTTATTATTTTGAAGAAGCTTGAAGTTAGTTCAGCAATTTGATAACTGGCGCAGCTAAAAGCGCGGTAGCAATATCGACCAGGGCAATTGCCAAACTGCCGATGGCAACCTGTAGGCCGCTTTTGGTGATGCAGCTGCTGACGCCTAGTGCATGGCTGGAAGCTCCGATGGCGAGACCGATTGCTATATCGTTCTTGACACCTGCCAGCGCAAGAATCTTATGCCCGCACATAGCACCGAAGATGCCGGTAAAGATTACGCAGGCAGCGGTGAGTGGCGGTATGCCGCCAAGGCCTGCCGAAATATCCATGGCACTAGGGAGAGTACGACTTGTTCGGAAGCTCCAAAAAATTTGGCGCATAGTGTTATCGAAATAACGCCGGCCAGGGTACCGATGATAGCGCCACTGAGCAAAATCTTATAATGCTGGCACAAAACTTTAAAGTTGCGTACCAGAGGCAAGGCTAAAGCAATAGTGGCTGGACCTAACAAAAAGTTAATGATAGAGCCACCGACGTTATATTGTTCATAGGTAAATAATGGTGTGAAGTTAATAATGGCAATTAAAATTGCACAGGCTGTCAAAAGCGGCGGTAAGAAAGTAATGTTAAAACGTTCAACCAGGCGTTCGCCGAATTTGTAGGCAATGAGTGTTACGGTCAGACCAAGCAGAGGAGAAGCAAGCACTATATCAGGAATCATTTTTTTACCTCACTTCTTTTTAACATGAAGTCTACGGTAAGCCCTGTTACCACCATCACTATGATGGAGCTGACAACGATGGTAGCAAAGATGGCCAGACTTTCCTGAAAAATTATATCGGCATAAAGCAAAATGCTGACACCCGCCGGCACGAAAAGCATGCCCATTTTTTCCAACAGCAATGTGCAGGTATCTTCGACGGTCGAAATACGCACAGCTTTTAAAAGCAGCAGAATAGTCAGGACGATCATACCTAAAAGAGCCGGTGGGAAGTTTAGACCCAACATACCGACTGTAAAAGTGCTGATGAATTGAATGAGTAGTATGCAGGCAAAGCCTGTTAATAATGAATTTGTAGTCAAAATTATCCCTTCTTTTTAAGAATATGTAATATTTTGTCACGGGAAGCAGGCAATGTCAAGAAAAAGCGTTCAAAATATAGTTTGACTTTTTGACTTTTTGGTTTTAGAATAAAAACAGAAAATGTTTTAGCCTGCTATTTTAAACAGCAGGTGGTAAATTGCATTTGGCAAAAAAACAGAAAATTAATGAACGTTGTTTTGTGGAGGTGTAAAAGTTATGAAAGAAGAGCGTTACAGTGAAGAGGTAAAAACATTGTTGGAAGCTGCCCAGCAGCAGGCAGTCATGAACTATAACCAGGAGCTCAGCACGGTTCATCTGCTGGCGTCTTTGTGTGGTCAGGAAGGATTTTTTAAGTTTTTGCTGCAAAGCTTGAAGATTGATGAGAAGGCTTTTACGCAGGAAGCAAAAGATTTACTGCGTAAAATACCGCAGGTCAAAGGGCAGGACGCTTTACGGATGAGTATGGGACTGGCGCGTGTTTTTGGTCTCGCTGAAAAAGAAGCAGGTGAAAATGAAATTAATGTTGCGAACCTTGTGGGAGCGCTGGTTGAAGATGGGGACAGTGATGTCGTCGCTTTGTGCAAAAGATATGGCATAGATAAAAAGAAAGTGAAGGCATTATATATGCAGTATGTTAGTGGAAAAGGTGACGAGGAAAATCAAAAAACTTTGGAAAAATATGGCCAGGATTTAACGGAAAAGGCACGCAAAGGTGATCTGGACCCTGTTATCGGACGTGATGAAGAGATTCGCCGTGCCATTGAAATACTTTCTCGCCGTAAAAAGAATAATCCGGTGTTGATTGGTGAGCCTGGCGTTGGCAAGACTGCTATTGTTGAAGGTTTGGCTCGTCGTATTGTTTCCGGTGACGTGCCGGAAATGCTGAAGAACAAGATGCTTTATGCCCTCGATTTGGCTTCTTTGGTTGCTGGCGCCAAATTCCGCGGCGAATTTGAAGAACGTTTGAAGAAGGTCTTGAAAGCCGTTTCTGATTCGGCCGGTCAGATTATCATGTTCATTGATGAACTGCATACCGTGGTCGGCGCAGGAGCTGCCGAAGGTGCCATGGATGCCGGCAATATCCTGAAGCCAATGTTGGCGCGCGGCGAACTCAGATGCATCGGTGCTACTACTTTGAATGAATATCGTAAGTATATTGAAAAAGACAGTGCCCTGGAACGCAGGTTTCAGCCAGTCATGGTCAAACAGCCAAGCGTAGAGGATACTATTTCCATTTTGCGTGGCTTGAAGGAAAGATACGAAGTGCACCATGGAGTGAGAATCAAAGATGCCGCGCTTGTGGCA
>JBOFWD010000146.1:0-2678 GCA_051653445.1 Acidaminococcaceae bacterium
TGTTTCTCGGCATTAAGGCTGATAAACTGGTGCATATGGAACTTCCAAAGAAATCACAGCAACAGCTTTTTGATGAAAAAGTTTATAAACTTCATGAACAGGGGCTGAATTATCCTGCAATTGCTAAAATGCTTAGTGCTCCGTATGAAGTTGTTAAGGCCATTGGTGAACGGAGGTATGGAACGTATCACAAGCCAGCTAAAACGTCACTCAAAAGCGGCCCTAAGCCTCAAAACTGGCAGCAGATTGATAAAGATACACTACCACTTGTAAAAGATGCCATCCGCCAGATGCAGGGTGATGGAACAACCAGACCTAAAAAGGTTACTACTTTTTCTGTTGAGAAAATGTTGCACCTTCCCAGTAAGAAAATATCTTTGCATTTACCCAAATGCTTTGCTGAGATACAACGGCATGAGGAATCACAGGAGCAATATTGGGCTAGAGAAGTAGCTTGGGCTGTACGTCAGATAAAAAATAGTGGTGTCACTTTGTCATGGCGAAAGGTACGAGATTTAACGAATATGCGCCGTAGAGATTTTGAAGCTTGTCTGCCATATATTTCTGATTATGCAGACAGTGAGCTTGTTGAAGAAATACTACAAGTCAGTCAATGCATATAAAATGAACAAATTGATGGTATAGTTTTTTTAGCATTTCCCGGGCATTTTTGGACGGTGCTTGTTGGGGCTCCCATTCCATGGTAAAATAAGCAAAACCGTTCGTAAGAAGGGTGTCTTAGAAATGACGAATAATGAACGTAATACTCTTTGAATAAGCATTTAGAACCTTTGAAAATAGAGGTCTGGTGTCAATGCTTTGTTTTAGTAACATAGGAAAACAAAAATTAGCAGGATGGTGTATTTGTTATGAAATCGATTGAAGATACAAAAGCATATTTGCTTTTGAAAAGCAGAAATAGTCAGTTTTTAAATCAAGTAGAAAAACTTTATAAGTATGCAGACGACTTTTTGCCTAAAATCAACCGTCTATTTGCTAATTATACAGGGCATGGCATTATTCACTCATTTAATGTTGCTGATTATATGTTTGAGATAATTGAACAGCCTGAGCTGTTAAGTGATTTAGAAATTGTGGTTTTAATCTATGCTGCTCTTTTACATGATATAGGCATGGCTGTAAATGAATCTGAGATTGCAAGCATAAAAAACGACATGGATATATTGTCAAATAGAAAGTACTCTTTGGTCTATGAAAAATACAAAAATGAGATTCTTGCTCTTCAAGAATGTATACGCCCAATACATGGAAAACGCTCATATCATCATGTCATGGGTATGGATGCACAATATTTTATTTTGCCTGGAAGCACGACGGTCTCCTTCCAAGAAGATGTTGCCAAAGTGTGTGCTGCCCATAATGAAAATTTTGAATGGATTTCTGCGAATATATTATTTGATCAACGAAAAGGAGAATGGTCGCTCAATTCTCAATACATAGCTATGTTGTTACGCATTGCAGATTATTTGGACATAGATGAAGAAAGAGCCCCCTTCTATCTTTACCAGTATCTTAGCCCTAAAGATTATGGCGATTTAGAATGGAAGCAGCATTTTGTTATAGAGAATAAGGATAAGATTTATATTGATGAAAAAACAGAAAAAAAGAGGATTGAAATATATGGAGAAAGTGCAAACCCGGAAATTCATAGAAAGCTTTTAAAATACTTTGATGCTATAAATAGTGAATTGAAAAATGCTATTGATTATTCTGAAACTTTTCGAGATAAA
This sequence comes from Acidaminococcaceae bacterium, assembly GCA_051653445.1. Lineage (GTDB taxonomy): Bacteria > Bacillota > Negativicutes > Acidaminococcales > Acidaminococcaceae > RZYP01. Next base: position 1,752 of record JBOFWD010000146.1, read on the forward strand.
AAATATTTATTGTCATTAGGGGCTACAGTTCATAATAAAATCCGCCCCAAAGGTTTTGCGTTTTCTGACTTTAGATTGTCATTGGACTACAAAGCTGTTACTAACCTACTGATGGGCGAGAACATATACGGTGATGAAAAATATGGTTTGCGGGAACTTATTCAAAATTCAATTGATGCTTGTATGATTATGTTGGAAGAATCAACAAAAAAACCAGAGTTTAAATACAATTCTTATAAACCATTCATTAATATCATTTTAGATAAAGAACGCAAGCAAGCAATTATTTATGATAATGGAAAGGGAATGTCAATTGATATCTTAAAAAAATACTTCTTAAATGTTGGCGTTTCGTATTATGTATCAGACGAATATATATTCCAGGGGAATAAGTATTGTCCTATTGGGAATTATGGTATAGGGTTTTTAGCGTGTTTCATGTTGTCGGATACTGTTTTTGTTATTACAAAACACTACGGTGAAAACCAAACCAATAAAATAGCTTTTGAGAAAAGCAGTGAATATATATGCTTAACATTTGAAGAAACCGCAAGAAGTCAAGGAACAGAAATCATACTTGATTATGATAAATTCATTAGCGTGTTTGACAATAAAGAGTCAGATGTTGAAAAATTTATAAAGGAAAATTTTGTTGATTGTTCAATTCCTATTTCACTTCTATCTTGTAAAGATGGTAACACAATAACAAATTTAATTGAACTTAAAAAAATTGAAACGTTTTATCCTCAAAGCATTAGACTTGACAACTACTTTGATGACATGGAAGTAGCTATTCAATTTAATTATAAAGGTATCCAGTATTTAAAAAAATTCTCTGATATTTACGGAGATGAGAGTCTTATTTACCAAGAAAAAGACGGAATCTTATTTAGAGAAGAAAGCTTTTCTTCTCCGGTTTTATTAAAG
>JBOFWD010000147.1:0-3994 GCA_051653445.1 Acidaminococcaceae bacterium
ACGATGCATAGGCAGATTTTCCGTGCTAATTTGCGCGATGAAGACCCGCAAAGTTTGCGGGAAGATTTAGTTGAATTTGATACCTGCAAGACGGATTTAGAATATATTGCAAAGCTGCAAAAAATGGTACCCACGTATACTCCTAATCATTTTTAAGGAAATAAGATGAAAGAGGTGAAAGAGTCAATGGTCGATATACATACACATGTTTTGAGCAACATAGACGATGGTGCAAAAGACCTCGCAATTTCTCTCGCCCTTTTGCAGATGGCTGCTGAATCCGGAACTACTGACATTATTGCTACTCCTCATGTTATTGATGCGACAACTCACGCTGACTGGCAAACGATTTTAAAAAAAACAGAAGACCTGAATAGGAATGCCAAGGATGCCGGCATTCCTATTCGTGTTTACGCCGGCGCGGAGATGGAAATGAACGGGGATATTCTGAGCATCTTAAAGACAGCAAAAGAAGATTACTGTCTCGCTGGCAGCCGATATGCTTTGATTGAATTGCCAGCCAATACGCTGCCAAATTATGCCGATGAGTTCTTGTATGAATTGCAGCTTAAAGAAATTGTGCCTGTGATTGCACACCCGGAAAGACACCACCATCTTGCCAAGGAACTAGAGAGGCTACATCAATGGGTGAAGAACGGCGCGTTTATCCAATGCAACCTTGGCAGTTTCGCAGGAAAATTCGGAACGGGGGCAAGGAAAAATGCCGAATTTTTGTTGAAAAACAACATGGTGCATTTTCTTGGGACTGATGCGCACAGCGTTGAACACAGAAACACTGATACGAAAGGCGCCTTGGAGTTAGTGTCAAAGCAAACCACGCCGGAAATCTTCCAACGCATTACGCTCAGCAATCCGAGAGCAATTCTTGACAATACGCTGTTGCAGGTCGAGATTCCGCAGAAATTAAAGCGGCAAGAAGAAAGAAAAGAAGGGTTTTTTGCCCGCCTGTTTGGCTAGAGGCAAGCATCATTCCAACCGCCCTTGCTGTCCGACCGTCTGAGCTGTCATTCCGACCGCCTGGATTGTCATCCCGAGCGTAGTCGAGGGATCTTAGCCTGATGGATTGTCATCCCGAGCGTAGTCGAGGGATCTTAGCCTGATGGTTTGTCATTCCGAGCATAGTCGAGGGATCTTGGTTTTATGTTTTGTCATCCCGACCGTAGTGGAGGGATCTTAGCCGCCTCAGACGAGGGGGTGTCAGCGAAGCTGACGGATAGAGCGACGTTTTTTAACATAGAAAGTATTGTATAACACAAGGAGGATATTTCATGAAGAAAAAGATTGCATCATTGCTGTTTGCCTGTACCATTGCTATAAGCGGTATAGCGCAGGCAGAAGAATATATTATGTGCCCCGGAGACCAACTTGATGTTACCATAGTCGGACACGAAGATATCAGCACAGTTATTACGACAACGGGAGGAAAATACATCGTCAGGCCTGACGGCAAACTCTCTTTCCCTTTGATTGGCGAAGTAGACAGCACAGGACAGACCATCGCCCAGTTCACGCAAACGCTGGAGCAGAGATTTTCAGAATATCTGGTTAAACCGCAGATAACGGTAAATATTGCGCAGCTTGGTACAACACGTGTTTATGTATTTGGCGAAGTCAATAAGCCCGGCCTTTACGAACTCACGAAGTCGCACAAACTGCTTGACGCTATCGGCGCAGCCAATGGTTTTACCAAGGATGCCGCAAAGAAAAGCGTATTTCTTGTTCACAAAGATCATAAGGGTGAACCACTCAAGCTTAATCTTAACGATATATTGAAAAAAGGCGATGTAAGCCAGAATCACACACTGGTAGAAGGTGATTTATTATATCTGACCAGCAACGGACGCATCGACTTTGGAAAAGACATCATGCCGTTCCTCAGTGGTTATTATATGGTTAACGAAATCAGCAACAACGATTAGGCTAACCTTAGCCACAGCCTTCCTCGGCATTTGTCATCCCGACCGTAGTGGAGGGATCTTAGGTTTTAATCATTTATTAATTATTACATAACGGGGGTATTATCTTGGAAGAGAATTCTATCGACTTACGAGAGCTATTGGCCATATTGCTCAAAAATCTGCGGAAAATTTGCTATATCACAGCAGCCTTTCTTGTCGCAGCCATATTGTACCTGGTGATTACACCTAACGTGTATGAATCAGAATCACTGCTGCGTGTCAAACAGACGAAAGGCATAGGCAGTTCGCTTCTTGAAGGTATCACTGGAGGCAACACGGCGGCTTCCGCGCAGCTCATGAGCACTTATGCGGAAATACTCAAGAGCCGCAGCGTCATCGAACCCGTAATTCAAGAGACGGAAAAACCGAATGATGAAGGTAAATATCCTTCTTATGCATCTTTTGTAGGGCGCGTTACCACTACTCCTTTTAAAAATACGGAAATTCTGAAAGTAACAGTAAAGGCCAATACGCCGGAGGATGCTCAAAAAGCCAATCAACATTTGATAGATGGTTTTCTTGCGCGACTGACCGAACTTACCAGAGCCGAGCAACGTACTACTAAGGAGTTTATCTTAGAGCGCGTCGCAGAGTCGAAGAAAGAACTCAATGAAGCAGAAAATGCTTTGCAATCTTATAAAGCAAAAAATAAGATCATAGATCCCTCAGAGAATGCGAAAATAATTGCCGATAAAGTTTCAATGCTAGACAAAGTCAAGGCAGAAAATCAGGTGGCGCTCGCAACAGCTGAAGCAAGTCTTGCGGCGACCAGCGAGCAGCTTGGCGGCGAAGTCCGGACTATTGCGGATAGTACTACGATTAAAGGATATAATCAAAAATTAGCAGAGCTGGAAATGACAAAGATCAGCTATCTTAACAAATATACCGGCAAACATCCGAAGATGCAGGAAATCAATCAAGAAATAGCAAATACCCGTGCACAGGTGCAAACGGAAATCAACAAAGTTGCTGCCTTGCAGGCACCTTCGGATAATCCGGTGCATCAGGGTCTATTGGCCGGCAAATTCCAGAGCGAAGCCGCAATTGCTGTAGCTCAGGCCAAAAATCAGGCACTGGCCGGTATCGAACAGGACACAGATAAAGCAATGACTTTATTGCCAAGCGTGGAGCAAGGGTATTTGCGAGTTGCACGTGATGCCAAAGTCGCACAGGAAATATATGTCATGCTGGCAAAGCGCTTAGAAGAAGCGAAAGTAGCCGAAGTAATGGTTTCCAATGAAGTGCAGGTTGTAGACACAGCAACCTTGCCGAAAGCTCCTGTCAAACCGCGCAAAGCTTTGACTTTAGCGTTAGCGCTGCTTTTGGGATTAATGGCAGGCAGCGGCTATGTCATTGCCTATGAAATGTTTAATCGCAAGCTAAGGACGGCTGAAGATATTCAAAATTATCTGGGGTTGCCACTGCTTGGCAGTGTGCCGCATATAGAATCGATGAATAAAGTTTGTGCTGAAAAAAACAAAGATAAAAGTTTGTGGCAGAAAGTCAGGAGGTTGTTGCGTAATGAATAATCTGATAGCGAGAGAGGACCCAAAATCTCCGGTTTCCGAAGCTTTTCGCACAATAAGGACGAATATTCAATTCGCAGGTGTATACAAACCAATGAAATGCATAGCTTTCACAAGCTGCACGCAGGACGAAGGTAAATCGATAGTAGTTGCCAACCTCGGCATTGTTATGGCACAGGCCGGTCATAAGGTTATTCTGCTAGACTGCGACTTTCGCAATCCCACGCAGCACAAGCTTTTCCAATTGCACAACAAAGGCCTCAGCAATTGCATAGCAAGCGGTACGGACGTGTTTGAAATTATCCAACATTCCGGTACACCCGGACTTGATATTTTGACAAGCGGTCCTGTAGCACCGAATCCATCGGAAATACTTGCCTCTGAGCGCATGAAAGAAGTGCTTGCGGCATTGCAGGATAGGTATGACTATGTTTTGATTGATATGCCGCCGGTGCTGCCGGTAACAGATGCGGCCGTCATGGCTTCACG
>JBOFWD010000148.1:0-3073 GCA_051653445.1 Acidaminococcaceae bacterium
GAACTGGATGCAGAAGTTAATGCGGACACCGGCTATGAAGTACAAGGACAGAAACTTTATTTCTATGGTGTTTGCCCAGCTTGTAAAAATAAAGCTTAAAGAAGAGCAGCCAGCTGAAATGAAGTGACCCCAAAAAGTTAGACAAATATTTGAGTTAGGCAACCATAAGGGCTTGCTGTCTGTGCAGAACGGGCGGCAAGCCCTTAAGTTTTGCCTTAATACGCCGATTATTGTAGTAATCTAGATATTCAACGAGTTCTGCAATAAAGTGCTCAATGGATTCAAAGTTTTGTAAGTAGAGTAGTTCACTCTTGAGCAGACCAAAGAAGTTTTCTATCACTGCATTATCCAGACAGTTGCCTTTACGGCTCATGCTTTGTCGAATACCCTTCTTTTTGAGCATCCGCTGGAACTGCCTGTGTTGATACTGCCAACCTTGATCAGAGTGTAGAATAAGATTGGTATCATCCGGGATTGTCGCAAAAGCTTTGTCAAGCATTGAAGTTACCATGGATAAAACAGGCCTATCCGAAATTGTATAGCTAACGATATCCCTGCTGCACAAATCCATAATTGGCGACAGGTATATCTTCTTGCCGAATAGATGAAACTCTGTGACATCAGTAACCCACTTCAAGTTGGGCTTTCTCGCCTTAAAGTCACGCTCTAAAAGATTAGGCGCTATCTTGCCGACTTCACCTTTGTAGGAACGGTATTTCTTTATCCTGACGCAGCAAATGATACCTAGTTCCTTCATAAGCTTTTGCACCGTTTTGTGATTCGCAATATAACCACGGTTCCGAAGTGCCAAAGTGATTCTCCGATAGCCAAACCTTCCCTTATTTTCCGTGTAAATCAAGCCGATCTGTTCTTTTATTTCACTGTATTTATCTTGCCTTGACCGCTTCTTAAAATGGTAGTAATACGTAGCACGCGACATTTCTGCTACGTCGAGGAGTACATTAAGCTTGTGCTTACGCCTTAGTTCCGTTACGATTTGTGCTTTTTCTCTCGTTGTACCCTCTCGAATACTAAGGCATTCAATTTTTTTAGGTAGTCGTTCTCAGCTCTCAATCTCTGATTTTCTGCGATGAGATCTTCTTCAATCTTCTTATCAAACTTTGGTGGTCGCCCTTTTCGCGAGCCACTAGCTGTACAGGTTCGGCCACGTCTATCAATGTACAGACCTCCCGGTCCTTGTTCAAGGTAAATTCGCTCCCATTTCCTAATCGGTTCATGGCTTGTAAGTCCGTATTTATTTGCTGTTTCTCGATAGCCCAGCCTGTTTGCCCGCATGTCTTCTATTACTTTTTGCTTAAATTCTCCGCTATATGGAGTCCCTTTTGGCATAAAAACACCCCCCAAAGTTATTTCAGTATATCATACTGTCTAACTTTGGGGGTGCAGTTCAGTTTTCGCAGGTGGCTCTTTTTGGTTTAGCCGCTGTTTTTGTCTGCATAAAAAACATTAATTATTAGGGAATAAAGAGCTATGGAGGCTTGGTCAAGTAGCAAATGGGGAATCTGCTTCAAAATAGATAAAATATCAATAATGTACATTATTTCTAATTGTAATCTAAGTAGTGTATGTTATAATTATTATTCATAGGGACTTATTTATTTTATTTGGGGGGAATTATTTTATGAATATTTCAAAACGCGTGCAAGCTTTAACAACGTCTCCAATTAGAAAACTGGCGCCGCATGCTGCGAATGCCAAAGCAAAAGGTAAGAAAGTATATCATCTGAATATTGGACAGCCCGATATTGAAACACCTGCGCAGTTTATGGATAGCATGCGCGCTTTTAATGAGAAGGTTGTTGCCTATGGAAATTCGCAAGGCGAAACATTTTTACTTGAAGCCATAAAGAAATACTATGAGGAATGGGGTATGAATTATAGTACTTCTAACATATACATTACAAATGGAGGTTCGGAAGCCCTTTTCTTTGCGGTGATGGTCCTTTGCGATCCGGAAGATGAGCTAATGGTTTTTGAACCATATTATGCTAACTACAATAGCTTCGCAAAGACTTTTAATGTTAAGATGAATGCCGTTCCTACAAGTGCTGAATCTGGTTATCATCTGCCTAGCGAAGAGGAAATTGAGAGGCGTATTACGCCTAAGACCAAGGCAATTCTTTTAACAAATCCGGGAAATCCTACGGGTGTTGTTTACACTGAAGAAGAAATGCAAATGATTGCTCGCATTGTTATCAAGCATGATTTGGCACTTATTGCCGATGAAGTGTATCGTGAATTTGTTTATGACGGCGACTACAAGAGCTTTGGACAGATGCCGGAACTCGATCAAAACCTGGTGATTGTAGATTCCGTGTCAAAGCGTTACAGCGCATGCGGCGCTCGCATCGGCTGTCTTGTGAGCAAAAACGAAGAATTCTGCAAGCAAATTATGAAATGTTGCCAATCCAGATTGTGCAGCCCGATTTTAGAACAAATCGGTGCAGCGGCCTTGTATACTACGCCGAAATCTTATTTGGAAGAAGTAAATCAGGAATACAAAAAACGTCGTGATACCATTGCCGGTGCCTTGGCAAAAATACCGGGACTCATTTCTTCCAATCCTAAGGGTGCATTTTATGTTATGGTTAAAATGCCGGTTGATGATGCTGAGAAGTTTGCCATTTGGATGTTGGAAAACTTTGACTTAAATGGAGAAACGGTTATGTTTGCTCCGGGAAATGGCTTTTATGATACTGAAGGCTGTGGCGTAAATGAAGCTCGCCTTGCGTATGTTCTGAATTGTGAAGACCTGGAAAAAGCTATTTCTATTCTGGCAGCAGGACTTAAAGCCTATCCGGGAAAAACCAACTAAAGAGTATTTTTGGATAAAACAATTTTGGCGGCATCACCTTTCATATAGGTGGTGCCGATTATTTCTTTTTGAAAATAATATAATTTGGGTTTTACAAAAAAAATTAGAACCTAGATTGCAATAACAAATTGAACTAGTCCCGTGTAAAACTATAATTTTGTATTACGCAGCATAAATTACATCTAATTCCTTTTCAAATAATTCAGCTGGTGTTAGGTAGCCCAAGATCTTTCTTGG
>JBOFWD010000149.1:0-4052 GCA_051653445.1 Acidaminococcaceae bacterium
CATCATTCCAGGAAACTACCAGAAACCTGACTGATGCCGCTATCAAAGGTAAAGTTGATCCGCTTCTTGGTTTGAAAGAGAACGTTATTATCGGTAAATTGATTCCTGCCGGTACAGGTATGAGTCGTTACCGAAACATCAGAATCAAATACAATAACGAAACAAAATAAGATTATGCAAAAACCCCAGCCGCTAGAAAATGTGGTTGGGGTTTTTTGTAATCAAGAAAAATAAAAAAATTGCCTACAAATTAAAAACAATTATAAAAAATCTTTAAAAAAATGACATTTTATTTTTTTTGTGAAGAATTTGCAAAAAAGCAGCACAAAAATCTGAAAAAAAAATAAAAAAAGTTTACAAAATAGAGAAATTACAGCCTAAATTTTTGTACTTGTTACGCAAATGAAACGCTAGGGTGCGTGTAAACAAAACAACGCATAAACAGTGGGTTTTGTGCATATAAAACAAGAGAAAAATGTTGACATGTTATGTTTAGGGTGTTACAATACTTAAGTATCTCAGTATAGCTATGCGATTTTGGAGGTATTCACCATGTCAGTAGAATTTTTAAAGGCAGGAGCAAAACATGTTATAGGCGTGAAACAAACTGCCAAGGCTATTGAGAAAGGCACTGCAAAAATTGTTTTTATTGCTAAAGATGCAGAAGCCTGCGTGATTGATCCGCTCATTGTTGCTTGCGCTGAGGCCAACCTTGCTTATGAAACGGTTGCCTCCATGCAGGAACTGGGCAAACTTTGCGGCATCCACGTTGGTGCTGCTGCCGCTGCTATACTTAAGGATTGATAGGGATCCTTAATGCTTAGCATTAGGATTTTTATAATTATTAAAACTAATTATTTGGGAAGGAGGTGCCGATATGCCTACAATTAACCAATTGGTTCGTAAAGGTAGAGAGGTCCTTAAGCAAAAATCCACTGCTCCGGCTTTAAAAAATTGCCCGCAAAAACGTGGGGTTTGCACAAGGGTTTATACAACAACCCCTAAAAAACCTAACTCTGCGTTGCGTAAAGTAGCAAGGGTTCGTTTGACAAACGGAATTGAAGTTACAGCGTATATCCCAGGTATCGGTCACAATCTACAAGAACATAGTGTTGTTCTTATTAGAGGCGGAAGGGTAAAAGACCTTCCGGGTGTCCGTTATCACATCATTCGTGGTGCGCTTGATACTGCCGGCGTTGCAAATCGTAATCAAGGCCGTTCTAAGTACGGTGCTAAACGCGCAAAAGCCGCTGCAGCAAAGAAATAATTAAAACATCACGATTGATTTCTGAGAAGGAGGGAAACACATGCCGAGAAAAGGCCCTGTGACTAAAAGAGACGTTTTGCCGGATCCAGTATACGGTTCAAAACTATTGACTAGATTTATTAACAAAATCATGCTAGACGGCAAAAAAGGTGTAGCTGAAAGCATTGTATATGATGCATTCGACCTTGTCCGTGCTAAAACCGGTAAGGATCCTTTGGAAGTTTTCGATACTGCTATGAAGAATGTAATGCCAATCCTCGAAGTTCGTGCTCGCCGTGTAGGTGGCGCTAACTATCAGGTGCCGGTTGAAGTTCGTGCGGATCGTAAAACCACTTTGGGTATTCGCTGGCTGGTAAATTATTCTCGTCTGCGTGGAGAAAGAACCATGTGCGAACGTGTAGCCGGAGAAATAATGGATGCTGCTAACAGCACCGGCGCGTCCGTGAAAAAACGTGAGGACACCCACAAGATGGCAGAAGCCAACAAAGCTTTCGCTCACTATCGTTGGTAAGCACGAGGTTTGCTTGTGCTAGGAATTAAGGAGGATTAAAACTAGTGGCCAGACAATTTCCACTTGAAAAAACAAGAAATATCGGTATCATGGCTCATATTGATGCCGGCAAGACCACTACGACTGAACGAATCCTGTTTTATACCGGAAAAACGCATAAGATAGGCGAAGTTCATGAAGGTGGCGCCACAATGGACTGGATGGTACAGGAGCAGGAGCGCGGTATTACAATTACCTCTGCTGCTACGACCTGCCAATGGGCCGGCCATCGCATTAACATTATTGACACACCAGGTCACGTTGACTTTACTGTAGAGGTTGAACGTTCTTTGCGCGTACTCGACGGCTCTGTTGCAGTATTTTGTGCTAAGGGCGGTGTTGAACCGCAGTCTGAAACTGTATGGCGTCAAGCTGACAGATACAGCGTTCCACGTATGGCATATGTAAACAAAATGGACATCACCGGTGCCGATTTTTATCGAGTAGTGCAGATGATGAAAACTCGTTTGAATGCCAATGCCGTGCCAATTCAAATTCCAATTGGTTTTGAAGATACTTTCGAGGGCATGATTGACTTGGTTAAAATGCGCGCGATTGTGTATACAGATAAATTGGGTAAAGAAGAATCATTTGTTGAAATTCCGGCTGACATGCTTGAAAAAGCTCAGGAATATCGCCAAAATCTTCTTGAAGCCGTTGCTGAGAGCGACGACGAATTAATGATGAAATATCTGGATGGCGGAGATTTCACGGAAGATGAAATCAACGAAGGCATCCGTAAGATGACAATAGCTTGCAAAATGACTCCGGTCTGCTGTGGTTCTTCTTACAAAAATAAAGGCGTACAACCACTTCTTGATGCGGTTGTAGCTTATATGCCAGCCCCAACTGATATTCCACCAATCAAAGGTGTAAATCCTGATACCGGAGAAGAAGACGAACGCGCTTCCAGCGACGATCTGCCTTTCTCAGCTCTGGCTTTCAAAATCATGACGGATCCATTTGTAGGAAGACTTGCTTTCTTCCGTGTATACTCCGGTACCCTTGGTTCAGGCTCTTATGTTTATAACTCTACAAAAGGTAAGAGAGAACGTATCGGTCGTATCCTGCAAATGCATGCAAACCATCGTGAAGAAATTGACATAGCATATAGCGGTGATATTGCTGCTGCTGTCGGTTTGAAAGATACAACTACCGGTGATACCCTTTGTGATGAAAAATCACCTATTATCCTTGAGTCCATGGTTTTCCCGGATCCTGTTATTTCGGTAGCAGTTGAACCAAAAACCAAAGCTGACCAGGAAAAAATGGGCATAGCTCTTCAAAAACTTGCTGAAGAAGATCCTACTTTCCGTGTTCACACCGATCAGGAATCTGCTCAGACAATTATCTCCGGTATGGGCGAGTTGCACTTGGATATCATTGTTGACCGTCTTCTTCGTGAATTCAAAGTTGGCTGCACAGTAGGTAATCCTCAGGTTGCATATCGTGAAACCATTCGTAAAGCAGTTAAATCCGAAGGTAAATTTGTTCGTCAATCAGGTGGTAAGGGTCAATACGGTCACTGCTGGCTGGAAATCACCCCGCGTCAACCTGGCGAAGGCTTCTTGTTTGAAAACAAAGTCGTTGGCGGTGCTATCCCTAAAGAATACATCAGCCCGATTGAAGCTGGTATTAAAGAAGCTATGGAGAACGGCGTAGTTGCCGGTTATCCAATGGTAGATATTGGCGTAACAGTTTATGATGGTTCGTACCATGAAGTTGACTCTTCTGAGATGGCATTTAAGATTGCCGGTTCCATGGCTTTCCGCGGTGGTGCATTGAAAGCTACCCCGGTTATCCTTGAACCTTACATGAAAGTAGAAGTTACCGTTCCTGAAGAATATATGGGCGATGTAATTGGCGACTTGAACTCTCGCCGTGGTCGTATTGAAGGCATGGAAGCTCGCAGCGGTGCTCAGGTTATTACAGCCTTTGTTCCACTTTCCGAGATGTTCGGTTATGCTACTGACCTTCGTTCCAAAACTCAGGGCCGTGGCAACTATGCTATGGAAGTTGATCATTACGAGGACGTTCCTAAAAACATTGCTGAAGCAATTGTTGCTAAAACCAAAGGTACTCAAGCTTAATTAATAAAAACGATTATTTGAGGAGGAAAAAATAATGGCAAAACAGAAATACGAAAGAACCAAACCCCATGCTAATATCGGCACCATCGGTCACGTAGACCATGGTAAGACAACTTTGACTGCAGCAATCACAAAAGTGCTTGCA
>JBOFWD010000150.1:0-3519 GCA_051653445.1 Acidaminococcaceae bacterium
ATCACAAGGTGTAGTGACCTCAGTTTCAGGCATATCAGAAGGTAAGTATCGCTTAAAAACAGCTGCTGGACTCTTTGTTGGTATTGGTAGTGCTAGCAACGGAATGATAAAAGCTGATAAAGTAATTAATCCTTTTAAACAGATGCTATGAGGTTTTGCTTATGGAGATAATTAATGATTTTTGTGGCTCCAAAATACAGTCGGGGTCAAGTGTAATAGCACTGGGTACATTTGATGGCCTTCATCTTGGACATTGTGATGTAGTAAAAACTGCTCGCACATATGCTGACAGGCATAACTGCACATTATTAGTTTTTACATTCAGCAATCATCCTCTCTCTGAGATTAAACCTGATGTTGTACCAGCAAAATTGATTTCTAATAAAGAAAAAGAGGCTTTATTTGCAAAGCTTGGTGTGGATATTTTGGTAAATATTCCATTTACGCATCATTTTTCCAAACTATCACCAACTGAATTTCTAGAAAAACTAAAGATATTTTCATTTAAGTGCTTAGTCGTTGGCGAAAATTATAGTTATGGCTTTCATGGCGTGGGTAATACAGAAACATTAATAAAATCTGGAAAAGAAGATGGGTTTGATGTGATTGTCCGCAAATTAATAGAAATCAACGGCACTGTCGTAAGCAGTTCTAAAATACGTGAATTGATTAAGAATGGCGATATGACTTTGGCAAATGAAATGCTTGGCCGCGCATATGAGATGAGTGGCACAGTTGTTTCCGGTGCTAACCGTGGCAGTTGTCTTGGCTTTCCCACGGCTAATATAGAATTTTCTGATGCAGACGACTTAATTGTTCCTGCTAAGGGTGTTTATGCAGCGAAAGTATTAATATCTGGTGTCGAATATTTAGGAATGGCAAATATTGGTTATAGTCCAACATTTGGTGATATTGAAAAGAAACGTTTAGAAGTAAATGTTTTCGATTTTATTGATGATATTTATGGCAAAAAAATTATAGTCAGACTGATGCATTATATAAGGAAAGAATGCAAATTTAATTCTGCGGCTGAATTGTGTGGACAAATTCAAAAGGACAAGAATGCAATTTATGCCTATTTTCAAGAAAAAGAAAAAAAGTTGTAATTTATCTGACGTTATGCTATACTAAACAAGCGTTAAAAGACCCTTGCTTGGAAATACGACACTCCGACGCTTTCTAATGCTTGGGCTATTAAAGAATAATTGGAGGAATTTTATTATGTTGACACCTGAAAGAAAACAAGAACTTATTGAGACTTACCGTGTACACGAAGGTGATACTGGTTCACCAGAGGTACAAATCGCTATTTTGACCGAGCGTATTATTTATTTAACTGAACATTTAAAAGAACACAAAAAAGATCATCATTCCCGTCGTGGTCTCTTAAAAATGGTTGGTCAACGTCGTGGCCTTTTGAATTATTTGATGGCTAAAGATATTGAACGTTATCGTTCAATCATCGCTAAGCTTAATATCAGAAAATAGTTTTAAAAAAAATGCCGCATGGTATGCGGCATTTTTTTTGTTTATTTCTATATTTATTCTGTTTATTTTATCTTATGGTATAATTTATAAACAATGATTAGTTTAGTTTTTGGCAAAGAAGGTGATAAATATGTCAGAAATTAGTGGCAATAAAAAGGGTATCAAAGAAACTGTTTTAAAAGAATTGGAAAACCTCTATGAAATCAAGGTTCCTCAGGATCAAATTATAACCGAGGAACTAGCAGTGCAATTAGCTAAAATATCAGAAAAAATAAAACGCGAAATAGCTATCTATATCACAAGAAGTGGACAGATAACAGATATTTCACTTGGGCATCAGGAAAGCGTGGAATTACCCCAATTTAAAGGCAGAAGAGGGGCAATACGGTTAAGTGGTGTTCGTTGTATTCATACTCATTTAAACGGCAACTCTGCCTTAAGCGGCGTAGATTATTCAGCTCTAAAAAATGGTAAGTATGATGCAATGGCAGCAATAGGCATAATCGGGCCTGATTTTGCAAAATCCAGTTTTTCATTTGCTTTAATTGCTGGTATAGATGAACATGAAGAATATATCTGTCAGGAACATGGTCCATTTTCTTTTTCTGAAGTGGAGGAAATTAATTTTTCCAACTTGGTTGTTACTATTGAAAAGATCATGCAAAAGCAGACATCAGGATCAAAATCAGCTGAAAATCCGGAAAAAGCTATTTTGGTTGCTGTCGATAGTGGCGGCCCTAAGCAATCATGGTCGACTGAAGAATCACTTGAAGAATTAAAGCAGCTTGCGGATACAGCAGGAGCTACCGTAATAGGTACTTTCTCTCAAAAAAGGCAAAAACCCGATCCGGCATTTTTTATTGGCAAGGGCAAAGTTGAAGAACTAGCTCTTTTTGTCCGCCAGGAAGATGTTGATTTATGTATCTTTGATGACGAACTTTCACCAGCACAGCAACGAAATATAGAACTTGTGATGGGGGTTCGTGTTATTGATCGCACCGGTTTGATTTTGGATATTTTTGCACAAAGGGCGCGTTCCAATGAAGGCAAATTACAAGTTGAATTAGCACAGCTTCAATACACACTGCCTAGATTATCTGGAAAGGGCCTTGTATTGTCGCGTCTCGGCGGTGGTATTGGCACACGAGGACCTGGCGAAACTAAGCTTGAAATTGACCGTCGCCGTATTCGGGAGCGTATAACTTTTATTAAAGATAGTATAGAAAAAGTTAAGTCAGTACGAACGCTTCATCGCACCGGCCGCAAAAAAAATCAAATTACCACCATAGCTTTGGTTGGTTATACTAATTCTGGTAAATCAACACTATTAAATACATTGACTGCTTCTGATATCTATGCACAAGATCAATTGTTTGCAACCCTGGATCCAACAACACGACATCTATCATTGCCGGATAAACAAGATGCCATATTGACTGACACTGTTGGTTTTATACAACGTTTACCACATCAATTGGTAAGTGCGTTCAAGTCTACATTAGAAGAAGTTGCTGAGGCCGACTTATTATTACATGTCGTAGATCTAAGTCATTCAACATACAAAAAGCAAATGGATGCTGTTTACGAAGTTTTAAAAGAAATAGGTGCCGCAGATAAGGACATAATAACAGTTTACAATAAAATTGATAAAGTTGACCCAGCAAGTGGAATATTGGAAAAAATCAAAATGGAGGAAAACAGCGCTCTGATTTCTGCAAAAAAAAGAATCGGAATGGATAGCCTCCTTAATTTGATAGTCGACAATCTCAGTCTAAAGTCCGTTGAAACTGAATTACTTATACCGTATGCAGATAGCGACAAAGCAGCAAAATTACACAAAATCAGTACTGTTTTAGAACAGGAATATTGTGATGATGGTATTAGAATAAAAGCTCGCTTATCTGAAGATCAGCGGAATGAATATGAAAAATATTTTATGAAAGTTCAATAACAAATAACGTTTAGCTTATTAAGCTAAAATATTATAGCGACTAAAGGTGAACTGAATGATAAATTTTGAGGAAATTGAGC
>JBOFWD010000151.1:0-12594 GCA_051653445.1 Acidaminococcaceae bacterium
TAAAGCCCTGTTTTTCGGGCCGGCCTTTATGCTGCCAATACTGAAAAGCTATTTTTACCGCCGCCTCGACAGCCGTGGAACCATCATCTGAATAAAAAATCTTATTTAAACCGGCAGGTGCGACTTCAATCAATTTTTCAGCAAATTCTGCGGACGGTTTATTAATTAAACCCAGCAAAGTAGAATGGGCAATCTGCTCAAGCTGAGCTTTGATTGCCTCGTCTATCTCCTGCCTGTGATGGCCATGGATATTTACCCACAAACTTGAAATGCCATCGTAATAACTGCGTCCTTCAGTATCGTATAACTTTACGCCTTCACCGCGTTCGATAACCAGTTGTTCCTTTTCGTTCCAACCCTTCATCTGCGTAAAAGGATGCCAGATATAATCTTTGTCTAATTTTTCCCATTTATTCAATTGCTTTTCCTCCCGCTAAACCGATGATTTTATCAATGGCAACTGTCTTTTCCACTATAGAAGCGATTGCGGCAATATCACCATCTTTAATAAGCTTTTCGTCGATGACTGGCAATTTACCCAAAATAGGCAATCCTGTGAGTTTTTCATAATAATAAAGATTACTTTGTTCTAAAACGCCAGCCGAACCTTCGTCCCAACAGTTAACAATCAGCCCCAAAACATGAAGGCCGTGATTTTTAGCATATTCCACGGTCAACACAGCATGGTTGATATTGCCTAAAATGGATTTTACAACTACCAGTACCGGAACATTGATTTCTTTAAAAAAATCTTTGACTAGATAATCATCCGTAATAGGAGCGGAAATACCACCGACGCCTTCAACGACTGTTATCTGCTTGCTGCCAATCATCTCTCGAGCCTTCCCGGTCATAACTTCAGGTTCAATCTTTATGCCAGCCAGACGGCTTGCCTGTGCAGGTGACAAAGCATCTTCCAGAACATAGGGAACTACCTTATCTTGTTCTTCTTTATCAATGCCGGCACAAGTCATCAAAAAATCAGCATCCGTCGACAATAACTTGCCATCTTCCATTCTCACACAGCCTGAGGCTGCCGGTTTAAAAACTCCCGTTGCTAAACCGCGCATGTTAAAGGCAGCAGCTATTGCTCCGCTGACAATTGTTTTGCCCATATCAGTGTCAGTAGCCGTTATTCCGATTGCAATCATGTCTAAGCCCTCTTTCTTTTTGCATCCTGCCATACTTTAATGATTAAGTCTGCCGCATAAATGAGCTGTTCCTTGGTATGCGCAGCTGTAACTGTAAGGCGCAGACGACTTTCGCCCTGCGGTACAGTTGGCGGACGAATGGCGGATACCAATACTCCTTTTTCTGCTAAAGCCCCCGCAATTTCGCTTGCCATTGAAGCTTCCCCTACCATGATAGGTATTATCGGCGTTTCTCCCTCTAACAGAGGAATGCCGCCATCATTAAGAAGTTTCCTCATCAGAACAGTATTTGACCAAAGTCTTTGCAAATAAATTTCTTTATTTTTTTCCAGTAAATCAAGCGCTGCAGCTGCTGCTGCAGCTGGCGCCGGCGCAAGTGCCGTAGAAAAAATAAAAGGCCTGGACTTATTGATAAGATAGTCTATGAAAATTTTCTTGCCCGCAACGTAGCCGCCCTCTGCTGCCAAAGCCTTGCTCATAGTACCTACCTGCAAGTCAATCTTTCCCTGCAGACCGAAATGTGCGGCAGTACCGCTGCCATCTTCGCCGATAACGCCTACGGCATGGGCATCATCAACAACCAGAGCAGCCCCGTATTTTTCTGCTAAGCTGACTAACGCCGGCAAAGGCGCAATATCGCCATCCATACTGAAGACGCCGTCTGTAACAATGAATCTGTTGCCCCCGCATACATCTTCTTGCAGTAACCGTTCCAAATCAGCTGCGTCGGCATGTTTGTATACCTTGACCGTTGCCTTGCTGATTTTTGCGCCGTCAATAATACTCGCATGGTTAAGTTCGTCACTGAAAATAATATCTTGCGGCTTGACCAAGGCGTAAAGTACACCCAGATTAGTCATATAGCCTGTATTAAAAATCAAAGCTTTTTCGGTATGTTTGAACGCCGCAAGCTTTTCTTCCAGGATGCCCGCTTCAAAATGACCGCCGGTAGTTAGTCTCGCACCACCGGAACCGGTTCCATAATTATTTGCTTCTTTGGCCGCTTCAATTACTTCAGGAGCGTGAGTCAACCCTAAGTAGTTGTTACTGGAAAAAACAAGATATTCTTTGCCGGCTTCATCAAACGCTCTTACCGGATCAAAAAAACGTAAGTTCTTGATTTTTCTGGTCAGGCCCCGTTCCTCTATCAGTTCTAATTCTGCTCGGAGCGCTTCCTCCAGTTTAGACAATATTTTCACCTCCCAGGGTGATCAATACAGCTTGCTCCTGCAAATAAGCGCAAAGCTTATTAATGTCTGTCGCTTCTCTGACGAAAAAAATTCTGCCGCCGACCGGGCTGCCTTTTTCTTTCATTACCGGTATTCTCTTATAGCCAAATTTGCTCGAAGCTACATAGCCGGTTACATAATCCGGGTCATCAGACCAGCATAATTCAGCAATAATATCATCTGCGCCTGCAACCTTGGAAGCAAGCACCAGTGCTTCGCGTACGTGTTCGCCCATAAGCCCGCGTCTTGCCAGATCAGCTTCGTAATCTGCGGAATCAGCGCAATCCATTTTGCTTACGCGCACACCGCGCTTACCTAGCTCGTCCATGCGTTTGCCGCTTACCGCATCGAAAATCATTGCGCCACGCAAACTATCAGGCAATGAAAGTAAGGCCGCAATACCCTTTTGAGCTGCTGAATTGGTAACGCCGGCTTTTTGAAGTTCTTCAATGGCTACTGCATGACCCGCAGCAACATCAGCTGCCTCAAAACTCTCCATCGACAATAGAGGCTTATAAGCAATATCTTCGTCCTTTACTTCTTCTATGCGGATGCTGATGAAATCGGCCTTGCCTCTTTGATGCGTTCGAGCTCTATCCAGCATCCCTAGCACGGTTTTCTCCAAGCTGGGCTCACTCAAAATGCGCTCAGCACCAGAAATATGCCGTCCTCCCTTTTCATGGGCACCACCTTGGGCAGCACGCATCTTTACACTGAAAAGCATTTGCTCTTCCCCCTTTTTACACTTGTGCTTTGGTTGCCGGTCTTCCCAAATCTTTTAACATTCTCTTGTCGTCTTCCGGCCTACGCCCGCCGGTAGTTAAGTACCCACCTACCATAATGCCATTCATGCCGCCGTTTAAAGCCAAGGCCTGCAAATCACGCAGATTCACTTCACGCCCACCGGCAGTGCGAATCAGTGCTTTAGGCAAAATAAAACGGAATACCGCGAACGCACGCAAAATTTCAAGCGGAGTCAGGCTTCTATTATTTTCAAAAGGAGTTCCCTTAATCTGATTTAATAAATTAAGCGGAACAGAATCTATGTTCAAGCGTTTCAGCTCAAAAGCCATTTCGACGCGTTGCTTAGGTGTTTCATTCAATCCCAAAATACCGCCGGAGCACACACGAATGCCAGCATCCTTTGCAGCTTGAATGGTTGACATTTTATCCTCATAGGAGTGAGTGCTGCAGATATCGGGAAAATGACTGGGAGCAGTTTCAATATTGGCATGATAGCGAGTGACACCAACTTCTTTGAGCTCGTTTGCTTGCTCCGGAGTCAGAATTCCTAAAGATGCGCAAATTTCGATGCCAACTTCTTTCTTTATTCTTGTAAGAGCTTGTAAAACATTTGCAAAATCATCAGCTTTGCTCTGACCACGGCCGCTGGTGACAATGGAAAAGCGTACAGCGCCAGCTGCTTTGGCTTTTTTTGCTGCTTCCACCAACTCATCCACTGACAAAAGGGGATACTCCGTAACACCTGTATGGTAATGCGCCGATTGGGCGCAAAATTTGCAATTCTCCGGGCAACGTCCGCTTCTGGCATTAACAATAGCGCAAACATCGACTTCATCGCCGTTAAATCTCTGTCTGATCTTGTCAGCCATAGCTAAAAGCAGCATGGTATCCTGATCCGATACGTTTATCAGCTCAACAGCTTCCTCCCTGGTAATTTCTCCGCCATTCAGAACTTTCTCTGCATACTCTATGATCATCCCGTATTCCTCCGTAAACCTTTTATTTGTTTTAGTTAACGTTTAGATTATAGCACCGCCCTTTCTTAACGTCAACCATCACGCGCTATTGGTTAACCTTGTTGGTAAAAAAGAAGAACCGCACTATTCCAATGCGGTTCTTCAAACTTTCACTATTAGCGCGCTTAATCTTCAACTGCAATTTGCTGCGTTAAAACAGCTTCAATTGCCAAGGCCACACCATCAACATTATTTGCAGATGTTACCATTTTAGCCGCATTCCTAATACGATCGTTAGCATTAGCCACAGCGACGCCTAACCCTGCGCTGGAAATCATTTCAAAATCATTGTTGGAATCGCCAATACACATTGTATCGCGCAAGTCTATTCCGTTTCGCTCAGCTAAGGACTTGACAGCATTCCACTTGCTTACTTCAGGATTTATAACCTCTAAGAAATCATTGAAAGAATTCGTCATCATGATTTTATTGCCAAATTCTTCCGTTAATTCTTGTTTGATTTCTTCATTTCTGCCTGGGGCAGTCATCAAAAGCAATTTGTGCGGTGCTTTTGTGATTCTGAAAAACCGGTCTCCCAAAGCTACGAATTCTACACCGGCAAAACTTGCATACATTTGAGCAAAATCACTAGCTTCTTTTACCAGGAGCGTATCATCAACATAAGCCTGGACATAATAGTCTTTCTTTCTGCAATAGTCAAGAACCGCTAGTGCTGTTTCATAGTCAAGCGGTGAATCATGCAGCACTTCTTTGGATAGTGAGCCTTTGACATAAGCACCATTATAGGCAATCAACGGCACGTCCAGTCCCAGTTTTTCAGCATAAGGTTCAATCGAGCAATACATTCTGCCGGTCGCAATGGTAAATATAACTCCGGAATCAATTGCTTTACGGATCGCTGCCGTATTGCGTTCGGAGATTTTTCCTTCATCATTTAGTAGTGTGCCATCCATATCGCTGGCAATTAACTTAATTCCCACTATTTTACCTCTCTTTTATCTATCTTCTATCAATAAGCCGATTATCGCTGCTGCCAGGCAAATTTGAACAATAACAAGCATGAGGCCAGCAATATCAGAGACAATATAACCCGGCAGAAGGCTAATTGTCAAATAGGTCATTGCAGCTGTGCAAAAACTCGCAAACATGACACGCATGTTTTTCCTTGTAAATATTCTTCTGCTGGCAGTGTGCAGTAAAGCAGCCACCAGTGCAATAACGCTGCTGCCCAAAATCTGTCCGCCCAAAGTAACAATATGAAGTGAACTTGTTGCGTCAAATAAAAAAAAGTAGAACAAGCCAAGAGCAACAACTCTCAATAAAAATCCGCACATGATGCCTCCACCTATAATCACAGAAGGAAGGATGCTCCGCAAGCGAAACACCCTTCCCCAAAATTACGCCTTTTCAAATTGATCCTTGCCAACACCGCAAACCGGACAAACCCAGTCATCAGGAATATCCTCAAATTTTGTACCTGGTGCAATACCGCTGTCAGGATCACCAACTGCTTCATCATAAACATAACCACAAACGATACAAGTCCATTTCTCCATAAGGTCAACTCCTTTTAAAGAACTTCGAGGTTATTATAGCATAATACAGATGTATTCGCAATTAATTATCATTACAAAATAGTTTCTCTTTTTCTCTCCAAGTCCAGCCGAAAGAAATCATATATTTTTTGGGCAACTCCTTGATTCATGCCTGCAACTCCAGCCAATTCTTCAGTTCCAGCAGCCTTGATTGCTTCAAGCGAACCAAAATGCTTCCATAATGCTTGTCTTCTTTTTGGCCCAACACCTTCGATATGGTCAAGAATTGAAACAAGATTTCTTTTGCCGCGCAACTTACGATGATAAGTTATCGCAAAACGATGCGCCTCGTCCCTGATACGCTGAATAAGTTTTAAAGCATCCGAATCCTTGGAAAGCAAAATACTTTCATGCGCACCTTCCACAAAGATTTCTTCTTCTCTTTTAGCGAGACCAATTACAGGCAGCTCATGCAGCCCAAGCCCCCTGATAACTTCCAGCGCTGAGCTAAGCTGCCCTTTGCCGCCATCAATAATAACCAGGTTAGGCAAATCTTTGATATCACGGTAACGCCTGTAAACAACTTCCTGCATTGATTTAAAATCATCAGGTTTGCCTTCGGTTGAACGAAGCTTGTATCTTCGATAATCCTGCTTGCTCGGTTTTCCATCACAGAAAACAACCATAGAGGCAACAGTCTCGCTCCCCTGCGTATGGGATATATCAAAGCAGTCCATTCTTTTCAATGTTTGTGGTAAATGTAAAGCAAGGCGAAGATCTTCAGCTGCCTGCTCTTCGCTTTTAAGAGAAATCTGGCCTTTTCGGAGCCTTTCTGCTAAATTCTTTTCCGCATTTTCCGCGACCATTTTCAACAGTTCATATTTCAAACCTTTTTGTGGTTTCAGCAGTTCAACTTTTCTTTTTGCCTTTTCTGATAACCATTCAGTCAAAAGATCAATTTCTTCTTTTTCCGGCAATGCTGGCAGAAGAATTTCCCGCGGGACAAAGGTTGCATCAAGATAATACTGTTTAAGAAAAGCCGTTATTATTTCTTCTATACTTTCATTGTTTTCAGCACTGAAGAAATAACTGTCCCTGCCTACCAGCTTACCGCTGCGGACAAAAAATATCTGTAGGCAGGTGCCTGTATCATCACTGGCCAAAGCAATTGCATCCTGGTCACCGCCGCCGGTGACTGCTTTTTGCTGTTCGTTGAGCCTGTCCACCGCATGAAGTTGATCACGCAAGCGCGCTGCTTCTTCAAAATTATAATCTTCAGCAGCTTCCTTCATACGCTGTTTGAGGTCCTTTACAACGTCATTGGTTCGACCTTCTACAAGCATAAGAACGGCTTTGATCATCTTGCCGTAATCTTCCGGACTGATATAGCCGGCACAGGGAGCAAGACACCGTTTAATATGATATTGCAGGCATGGCCTGTCCGGATTCATTTTGCGGCAATTTCTCAGAGGAAACAATTCTCTGATTAATTTCACTGTAGCATGCAAAGCGCCAGCATCCGCATATGGGCCATAATACTTGGCACCATCTCGCAAAACTCTTCTGGTTACATAAATCCGCGGGTATTGTTCCTGCACTGTTACTTTCAGATATGGATAATTTTTATCATCTTTAAGACTTATGTTGTAGCGAGGCCTATGTTCCTTGATAAGATTACATTCGAGAATCAAAGCCTCCAGTTCATTATCGGTAACAATCGTCTCGATATCATCAACCTTAGCAACCATAGCCTTAACTTTAGGCGTATGCGTTGCCAGATTCCTGAAATAACTGCGTACCCTATTCTTCAGAATAACTGCCTTGCCTACATAAATGATCTTGCCTTTGTCATCGCGCATAAGGTAAACACCTGGTCTGTCAGGTAAAACAGCTAACGCCCTGGAAATCTTTTCATTCATTCCGTCCACCCATTCTTAGCGGCTGCATCCAAAACCTGCTTGATGTACACTGCAGTATAAGACTTTTTGCTTTTTGCCACCTCTTCCGGTGTGCCCGCCGCAACAAGTGTGCCACCTTTATCGCCGCCTTCAGGTCCAAGATCTATGATATGGTCAGCCGTCTTAATCACATCAAGATTATGCTCAATAACGACAACCGTGTCACCAGCCTCCACCAAACGCTGTAAAACATCGAGCAGTTTGTGCACATCAGCGGTATGTAGACCGGTAGTCGGCTCATCGAGGATATAGATAGTCTTGCCCGTACTGCGGCGAGAAAGTTCAGTTGCCAATTTAACGCGCTGTGCTTCGCCGCCGGAAAGCGTAGTAGCAGACTGCCCCAGTCTTATATAACCTAAGCCGACATCATCGAGTACTTCCAGTTTGCGATGAATACGCGGCAAGTTCTTGAAAAAATCGCAAGCATCTGCAACAGTCATATCCAGCACTTGCGCAATATTTTTACCTTTGTAATGTACCTCCAATGTTTCCCTATTATAACGAGAGCCGCCACAAACCTCGCATGGTACATAAACATCAGGCAAAAAATGCATTTCAATTTTATTCATCCCATCACCGCGGCAAGCTTCGCATCTGCCGCCTTTGACATTAAAGCTGAAGCGTCCCGGCTTATAGCCGCGCATCTTTGCTTCATTGCTGTTGCTGAACAATTCGCGGATAAAATCAAAGACACCTGTATAGGTAGCTGGATTTGACCGTGGCGTGCGCCCGATGGGTGACTGGTCAATATTAATTACTTTGTCAATATTTTCCAGCCCCAAAATCGCTTCATGTTCGGCAGCACGAAGGCGAGCGCCGTGCAGTTTGGCAGCAAGCGCATTATAAAGAATATCATTAACCAAAGTGCTTTTGCCGGAACCGGAAACACCGGTGACAACAGTCAAAACGCCAAGAGGAAAATTAACGTCAATGTTTTTTAAATTATTGGCATGAGCGCCTTTGACAGTCAGAAAATTGCCGTTACCCCGGCGACGCTCTTTAGGTACCGGAATAAATTTTCTACCGCTCAGATACTGTCCGGTAATTGATTTAGCATGTTTCTTGATTTCTTCCACTGTTCCCTGTGCCACAACATGACCGCCATTTTCACCTGCACCAGGTCCAATGTCAATAATCTGGTCAGCAGCATACATTGTTTCCTCATCATGTTCGACAACCAGCAGTGTATTACCCAGATCACGCAAGTGCTTCAGTGTTTCCAGAAGTTTGCCGTTATCCCTCTGATGCAAGCCGATGCTAGGCTCATCAAGAATATAGAGAACTCCCACCAAGCCGGAACCAATCTGTGTCGCTAGCCTGATTCGCTGCGCTTCACCGCCGGATAAGCTACCGGAAGCGCGATCAAGAGTTAAATAGTCCAGGCCAACATCATTAAGAAAATGGAGCCTGGCCAAAATTTCTTTTAAAATCTGACGTGCGATGATTTGCTGTCTCTCCGTCAATTCCAGCGTATCGAAAAATTTTATGCAGTCTCTGACAGTTAAGGCCGTCACATCGCAAATATTTTTTTCGCCGATAAGAACAGCCAAAGCCTCAGGTTTTAACCTTTTGCCGCGGCATTCCGGGCAGGGTGTGCTGGTCATGAAGCTTTCAATGTCAATACGCATGCTCTCTGACATAGCTTCTCTATGACGTCTTTCCAGCAAAGGGATTATCCCCTCAAAAGCTGTCTCATGCTGCCGTATCTCACCTTGCAGATTTTCATAGAGGAAAGCAAATTTTTCTCCATTACTGCCATAGAGAAGCATTTTCTGCAATTTCTCCGGCAATTCATTCCAGGCTGCATCTAAAGAAAAATTGTATTTTTCCAATACTGCGGCAACTTGTTTCATGAAATAAGAGTTAATGTTATTGCTGACTGCCGCTATTACGCCCTGCGCGAAAGTTTTACTCCCGTCGGGAATAACAAGCCGCAAATCAATTTCGAGTTTCATGCCTAAGCCAGTGCAAACCGGACAAGCACCATAAGGATTATTAAAAGAAAACATTCTCGGCTCAATTTCCGGTAAGTTGATATCGCAATCACTGCAAGCAAAATGTTCGCTAAAAACATAAGTATCGCCGCCGATAACCTCTATTTCTACCAGTCCTTCGGCTAACCCTAACGCAGTTTCAACCGAATCTGACAGTCTCTGCGTAATATTTTTCCTGACAGCCAACCGATCGATAACAACGGCGATATCATGTTTTTTCTTTTTATCCAGCACAATTTCTTCGTCGAGCGTTCTAACTTCGCCGTCTACGCGCACACGCACATAACCGGCTTTTTTCATGTTTTCCAATATTTTCTGATGTTCGCCCTTGCGCCCTCTGACTAGCGGCGCAAGAACCATGAATTTGGTTCCCTCTTCCATTGTCAGAACCTTATCAACTATTTGTTCAACTGTTTGCCTTTCAATAATCTTACCGCATTTTGGGCAATGAGGTATACCTGCGCGGGCAAAAAGCAACCGCAGATAATCATATATTTCGGTAACGGTACCAACCGTGGAACGAGGATTATGACTTGTCGTCTTCTGGTCGATGGAAATTGCCGGCGATAAACCTTCTATGTAATCAACGTCGGGTTTATCCATCTGGCCTAAAAACTGTCTGGCATAGGCTGATAGTGATTCTACATAGCGACGCTGACCTTCAGCATAGATCGTATCAAAAGCCAGAGATGATTTCCCTGAACCGGAAAGTCCCGTTATTACTACTAGCTCGTCACGAGGTATCTCAACCGTAATATTTTTTAAGTTATGTTGGCGTGCGCCTTTAACGACTAATTTTTCTTTCATCTATTATTTTCTCCTGTTGCTTTTAGGCAATAACTTCTGTCCAAGCTCTCCTTTGATTATTATCAAGCGGTCCCTATATTCTGCGGCACGTTCAAAATCCAAATCTTTGGCCGCGGCAGCCATATTTTTTTCTAAGTCTTTCGCCATTTTGCTAAGTTCCTTCTCGGATTGTTTTTTTATTTCTTTGACAGAATAATTAATATTACTATCTTCACTGACTTTAGTCAGTTTAATCAGTTCACGTACTTGTTTTTTGATAGTCTGCGGCACGATACCATGCTTCAAATTATGTGCTTCCTGTTTATCCCGGCGTCTGTTAGTCTCATCAATGGCTCTTTGCATAGAATCTGTCATCCTGTCAGCATACATAATGACGCGTCCATGGACATTGCGTGCTGCCCTGCCAATTGTCTGAATCATTGCTGTGTCAGAACGCAAAAAACCTTCTTTATCTGCATCCAAAATAGCAATTAAAGAAACCTCCGGTAAATCAAGACCCTCGCGCAAAAGGTTAATACCGACCAAAACATCGAATTCTCCCGCACGCAAAGCATGAATTATCTCGGCACGCTCAATGGTAGCTATCTCAGAATGCAGATAGCGAACCTTCACACCAGCTTTCTTCAGGTATTCGGTCAAATCTTCAGCCATGCGTTTAGTCAGTGTGGTTACCAATATTCTCTCACCGGCTTCAGTAACCTTATGGATTTCTCCGAGCAAATCATCAATCTGTCCTTTAATTGGCCTGATTTCAATAATAGGATCGAGCAAGCCAGTGGGTCTGATAATTTGTTCTACAATATTATCCGCTTCTTCCAGCTCATATTTTGCCGGCGTGGCTGAAACATAAATTGCCTGCTGACGCTGCTTCTGGAACTCATCAAAAGTCAAAGGCCTGTTATCAAAAGCAGATGGCAGACGAAAGCCATGTTCTACAAGCATGGACTTGCGGGAACGATCGCCTGCATACATTGCCCTGATTTGTGGCAAAGTAACATGGGATTCATCAATTACTAAAAGAAAGTCTTCCGGGAAATAGTTGACTAGGGTAAAAGGTGGTTCTCCCGCCTTACGCTTTGCTAAATGCCGGGAATAGTTTTCGATGCCGGAGCAATAACCCATTTCATTCATCATTTCCAAATCATAGTTCGTTCTCTGTTCCAAACGCTGCGCTTCCAATATCTTATTTTGCGCATGCAATTCCTTAAGTCGTTCTGCCAATTCCTGCTTTATGTCTTCCATTGCCCTTACAAGATTTTCCCTGGAAGTGACATAATGGGAGGCCGGAAAGATTGCCACATGCGTCCTTCTTGTTAAAACTTCACCAGTCAGCAAGTCTACTTCCAATAAATGTTCAACTTCATCGTCAAACATTTCAATACGAATTGCTTTTTCATTAAACCCTGCCGGTATAACCTCAATAACATCTCCGCGTACACGGAAGGTACCGCGTTGAAATGCAATGTCATTGCGACTGTATTGTATCTCGACAAGTTTCTTTAAGATAACCTGTCGGTCTATCTGCTGTCCTACCCGCAGTGAAAGCACCATATCATAATAATCCTGTGGCGCGCCCAAGCCGTAAATGCAGGAAACGCTGGCAACAATAATGACATCTCGTCTTTCAAAAAGCGCACTGGTTGCGGAATGGCGCAACTTATCTATTTCATCATTAATCGAAGCATCCTTTTCAATATAGGTATCTGACTGTGGAATATACGCCTCCGGTTGATAATAATCATAGTAGGAAACAAAATATTCTACAGCATTCTCCGGAAAGAAAGCTTTGAGCTCGCTGGCTAACTGCGCGGCCAAGGTTTTGTTATGCGCTATGACCAATGTTGGTTTTTGCACTTTATTTATAACCTGTGCAATGGTATAAGTTTTGCCTGTACCGGTTGCGCCGATAAGTACTTGTGTGCGAACACCATTTTCGATGCCGCCAGCAAGCTTTAGTATCGCAGCCGGCTGATCGCCTGCCGGTTCAAAAGGTGCTTTAATGTCAAATTTCATGTTCTGCTCCGTAATAATAAAATTTCTTAATTGAGATTAATTATAGCATTTTTTTTGTCTGTTTCATATAATGACGGTAACATTTAAAGGGCATCTGCAATTAATTGCAGATGCCCTTTAAATGATTTTAATTTTTTTTACTTTTTCGCCAATTCCTTCTCCAAATGCCTCATTGCCTCCGCTAAC